>JBQCFN010000043.1:0-11423 GCA_051959035.1 Lysobacteraceae bacterium
ATCGACACGCCCTACCTCACCGAAACCACGTCCGGCCTCACCTACGCGGTCGACCGCTTCAAGCAGTGGGAGCACAGCGCGCACATCACCCTGCGCCGTGGCGAGCGTTCGCGGCTGGCGGATTACGCGTCGGAAGCGCTCTAGGCGGGGTTGCCGTTGCCGCCGGCCGAGGCGTGGCGCAGCGCCTCGGCCAGGTCGCGGAAGTACGACGGATCGTCGCGGCGCACGATCTCCGCGCGCACCAGCTTGCGCAGCACGCGCAGGCTGGCGCCGGTCAGCAGCACCTGCACGCCGCGCTTGCGCATGCGGCCGATGGTCGACTCGAGCCGCTTCAGGCCCGTGGCGTCGATGAACGGCACCCGCTCCAGGCGCAGGATCACGTATCGCGGCGCCTCGCGCGACCACGACAGCGCGCGCTCGAGCGAGTCCACCGAACCGAAGAAGAACGGCCCGTCGATGCCGTACACGACCACGTCGCGCGGCAGCGTGTCCAGGCCGGCCTCGGCCAGTTCGTCGCGCAGGCTTGCTTGGCCGTGCTCGACCACCTCCACCGCCGCGCTCATCCGGCGCAGGAACTGGAACATCGCCAGGATCACGCCGATGTTCACCGCCACCACCAGGTCGGTGAGGATGGTCAGGCCGAAGGTGATCAGCAGGATCGCGACGTCCGCGCGCGGCGCGCGCCGCACCAGGCGGAGGAAGCGCGGCGCCTCGCTCATGTTCCAGGCCACCACCCACAGGATCGCCGCCAGCGCCGCCAGCGGCACCTGGCCCGCGTAGGGCGCCAGGAACACCAGCACGCCGACCAGCAGCAGGCTGTGCACCAGGCCGGCGAGCGGGCTGGTGGCGCCGTTGCGGATGCTGGTGGCGGTGCGCGCGATGGCGCCGGTGGCGGCGATGCCGCCGAACAGCGGCGACAGGATGTTGGCGATGCCCTGCCACACCAGTTCCTGGTTGGAATCGTGCCGGGTGCCGGCCATGCCGTCGGCGACCACCGCCGACAGCAGCGACTCGATCGCGCCGAGCATGGCGATGGTGAAGGCCGAGGGCAGCAGGGTGACGAGCAGGTCGAACGACAGCGCGGGGAATTCCAGCGTCGGCAGGCTGCGCGGGATGTCGCCGAAGGTGGACGCGATCGTGGCCACGCCGGGCGGATGCCAGATCGCGACCGCGGCGGTCGCCGCCAGCATCGCCAGCAGCGGGCCCGGCACCTTCGACAGGCCCGGGATGCGGGGCCCCCACAGCGCCAGCACCAGGCTGCCCGCGGCGATCGCGGTGGTGGCCGGATGCAGCGACGGCAGCGCCTGCAGCAGCGCCGCGGCCTTGTCGTAGAAGTGCGCGCCGGCGGGCGCAGGCAGGCCGAAGAAATACTGCCATTGGCCGACCCAGATGATCACCGCGATGCCGGCGGTGAAGCCGACGATCACCGGGTCGGGGATGAAGCGGATCACCGCGCCCAGCCGCGCCAGCCCCATCGCCACCAGCATCACGCCGGCCATCAACGTGGCCACCAGCAGGCCGGAGACGCCGAACTTGGCGACCACGCCCGCGAGGATGACGATGAAGGCGCCGGTCGGCCCCGCGATCTGGATGCGCGAGCCGCCGAACAGCGCCACCGCCGTGCCGGCGACGATCGAGGTGTACAGCCCCTGCTCGGGCTTCACTCCCGAGGCGATCGCGAACGCCATCGCCAACGGCAGCGCGACCACGCCGACGATCAGGCCGGCGACCACGTTGGGCAACCAGTGTTCACGGCGCAACAGGCCGGCACGTGCGGCCTCGACGATCGCGATCAAAGCTCGGCTCCCCGCGCTGGCCGGTGCAAAGGCAGCGGACAACGCTCATGATACCGCGATGCGAGACCCCCGCCCGATCAGCGCGCTCACCATCGCCGGTTCCGATTCCGGCGGCGGCGCCGGCGTCCAGGCCGACCTCAAGGCCTTCGCCGCCCACCGCGTGCACGGGCTGTGCGCGATCGCCGCGCTGACCGCGCAGAACACCGAGGGCGTGAGTGCCGTGCACGTGCCGCCCAGCGCGTTCCTGCGCGCGCAGGTGGACGCGTGCTTCGCCGACTTCCGGATCGGCGCGGTCAAGCTCGGCATGCTGGCCAGCGCCGACGTGGTGCGTACCGTGGTCGACCTGCTGGAAAACCACCGTCCCTCGTTCGTGGTGCTGGACCCGGTGATGGTCGCCACCAGCGGCGCGCGCCTGCTGGCCGACGACGCGGCACGCGCCCTGCGCATGCGCCTGCTCCCGCTGGCGAGCGTCGTCACGCCCAACCTGCCGGAAGCCGAGGCGCTGCTCGGGCACCCGATCCCCGACCTCGCCGCGATGCGCGACGCGGCCAAGGAATTCCTCCATAAGGGCGTGCACGCGGTGCTGCTCAAGGGCGGCCACCTCGACGAGGGCGAACAGGTCGTGGACGTGTACGCCGACAGCCATGGCGCCCGCGAGATCGTGCATCCGCGCCTGCCGCGCCAGGCGCACGGCACCGGTTGCACGCTGGCGGCGGCGATCGCGGCCAACCTGTGCCGCGGCCGCAGCCTGCCCTCGGCCTGCGTGGCGGCGTCGGACTTCGTGCATCGCGCGCTGGCCGCCGGCTACAAGCCGGGGCGCGGCGGCCTGGTGGTGCTGGATCCCTTCGCCGCGATGCAGGCCTGACCGCTTTGCAGGAGCGGCTTGCAGCCGCGAGCTCCTCGCTTTCGTTGGAAAAGCCCGTGGCTGCAAGCCGCTCCATGCAGCACCCGGGACCTCAGGCGACGCCGGCGGCCGGCCGCCGCAGCGACAGCCACGCTGCGAGCACCGACAGCACGCCACCCGCCGCGAAGGCTGCCCACGGTCCCCGGGCGTCCCACAACGCGCCCGCGCCGACGCTGGCCACGAGCAGCGCCAATCCCGAGCACAGGTTGAAGACGCCGAACGCGGTGCCGCGGTATTCGGCCTCCGTGGTGTCGGCCACCAGCGTGGCCAGGATCCCCTGGGTCATGCCCATGTGCAGGCCCCACAGCGCGATGCCGGCGAACAGCGCGGCGAAGCCCTGCGCGGTCGCCAGCACGGCGTCGGCCAGCGCCAGCACCAGCATGCCGGGCGCGAGCAGGCGGTGGCGCGGCATGCGGTCGGACAGCCCGCCGACCGGATACGCGGTGAGCGTGTAGACCACGCTCATCACCACCAGCACCAGCGGCACCCACGGCAGCGGCAGGCCGAGGCCGGAGGCGCGCAGCACCAGGAACGCTTCGGAAAAGCGCGCCAGCGCGATCACCGCGCCGAGCGCGACCAGCCGCCAGAACGCCGGCCCCAGCCGCGCCAGCCCCGCGCGGGTGATCGGCAACCGCGCCGGGCGCGTCGCGTGCTCCGGCTCCGGCACCGCGAACACGATCAGCAGCACGCACAGCAGCGCCGGCACGACCGCGATCCACAGCACCGCGCGCAGGTCGTCCGCCATCAACCACAGGCCGAGCATCGCCAGCAGCGGGCCGAGGACCGCGCCGATCGTGTCCATCGACTGGCGCAGGCCGAAGCAGGCGCCGCGGATGTCCGCGGGTGCGAGCTCGCCGACCAGCGCGTCGCGCGGGGCGCCGCGGATGCCCTTGCCGAAGCGGTCGACGAGGCGCGCGAACGCCACCGCCTCCACCGACGCCGCCAGCGGGAACAGCGGCTTGCTCGCCGCCGCCAGGCCGTAACCCAGCAGCACCAGCGGCTTGCGCTTGCCGAGCGCATCGCTGAGGTAGCCGGAGAACACCTTGGTGACCATCACCAGGCCCTCGGCGGCGCCCTCGATCAGCCCGATCGCGAGCGCGCTCGCGCCGAGCCCGCTCGCCAGCAGCACCGGCAGCAGGCCGTGCACGAGCTCGGAGCTCATGTCCATCAGCAGGCTGACGAAACCCAGCGCCCAGATCGTGCGCGGGATGGCGAGGCGCGCGCCGCGCGGCAAGCCTGCGCTCCGTCAGCGCGACGCGCCGCCGCCGGCCGCCTCGCAGAAGCGCTGGCGGTACTGCCCGGCCTTGGGCATCAGCGACTGCAGGTCCTGGATGCGCGTGCCCGAGCTCGGGTGGTCGGAGGCGAACTCCGGCGGTGCGTTGCCCCCGCTGGCGCCGTCCATGCGCTCCCACAGCGGGATCGCCGCGTGCGGGTCGAAGCACGCGGCCGCCGCCAGCATCAGGCCCATCTCGTCGGCCTGGGTTTCCTGCTTGCGCGCGTACGGCAGCGCGTGGCCGTAGCCGTACACCGCCATGACCGTCTGCAGCTGGCCCTGGCTCAGGCCGCCCATCGCGCCGGCCATCTGCCCCATCTGCTCGAGCTTCTGCTGGGTCATGCGCTGCGCGCCGTGGCGCAGCAGCGCGTGCGAGATCTCGTGCCCGAGCACCACCGCCATCGCGTCGGCGTTCTGCGCGACCGGCACCAGCCCGGTGTACACCGCGATCTTGCCGCCGGGCAGGCAGAACGCGTTGACCTCGTCGGACGGGATCACGTTGACGTCCCAGTCGAAGTCGCGCTCCACGTGCGGCGCCTGCAGGCCATGCTCGGCGGCGAGCGCGTCCTCGACCTCCGGCACCTTGGCGATCAGCCGGCGGGCGATCTCGCGCACCTGCTGCGACACCTGCGCGTCGCGCGGCAACGGCGGCTGCTCGGTGAGCACCTGCTGGTAGGCCTGCAGGCCGAGCGCCTTCTCGTCCTCGGGCGAGATGCTCCTGTCGATCACCACCTTCTCGCCGGTCAGCGGGTCGGTGCTGCGGTTGGAGAACCAGTAGAAGGCCGCGTAGCCGGCGAACAGCAGCAGCACCCACAGGCGCAGGCCGCCGGAGCCGATGCGCGAACGGGTGCCGAAGGGTTCCTGCCGCATGTGCGCCCTCCTCGTCGGGCGGCCTGGCTACAGTTCGCGCACCACCCGGAATCCGATGCGCGCGTTGGTCGTGTCCACGCCCGCCGGCGCGCGCCAGGCGGAACGGGTCTGGTCCGGCGCGCTGGCCCAGGCGCCGCCGCGCACCACGCGCGTGCGGCAACCGGGGTTGACCCAGGCGCCGCCGTCGTTGGGCGCGCGCCGGTAGCCGTCGTGCCAGCAATCGGCGACCCACTCGCTGACATTGCCGGCCAGGTCGTGAAGGCCGAATGCATTGGGCGCGAAGCTGCCGACCGGAGCCGGGCCCCAGTAACCGTCGCCGTAGCCGGCGAAGGCGTTGTTCCATTGCCGGCCCGACGGCGAGCGATCGCGCGCGCCGGTGAGGTTGGCGACACCCGCGGGCGGCGCGCCGTCGCCCCATGGCCAACGCCCGTGGCCGCCGCCGCGCAGCGCATATTCGAACTGCGCCTCGCTGGGGACGTGGTAGCGCTGCCCGCTGGCGTCGCTCAGCCACTTCGCATAGGCGTCGGCGTCGCGCGCGCTGACGTGCACCACCGGCAGGTCGTCGCCGGCGCGGCTGCCGTCGTAGGCGTGGTCCCAGCCGACGTCGCTGCGGCGCACGAAGTTGCCGCTGAGCTCGTCGTAGGCCAGCGAGAAACCACGCCGCGACGCGGTCGGCCTGTAGCCGGTCGCCTCGACGAACTGGCGGAACTGGCCGACCGTCACTTCGGTGCGCGACATCGCGAAGCCGCGGTCGAAACGCACGTTGTGGGCGGGCCGCTCGCTATCGGAGCCGCCGTCCTCCGCGCCCATGCGGAACGCGCCGTGCGGCACCACGATCATCTCCGGCCCGCGCGCGGCGACGCCGAGTCCGTCGGTGAACGCCTGCCCCGGGCGGAACAAGCCGTAGTAGGTCGCCAGGTCGATGCGCTGGCGCAGCTCGGCCGCGGCGGGGTCGCCGGGGCGGGCGATGCGCAACAGTTCGTCGAGCTTCGCGCGCGCCTGCGCGATGCCGTCGCGCCCCTGCAGCGCGCGCAGGCCGGCATCGCGCAGGTCGCCGATACGCGCCTCGCGCATCGCCTCCCGGCGCGCGCGCGCGTCGGGCACGGTGCCGCTGCCCGGCCGCACCTTGTCGGCCAGCCCCAGCCAGCCGTTGGCCGACTTGAAGTCGCCGCGCGCGCCGGCCGCCTCCGCGCGCCGGATCAGGCCGCTCTCGACCGCCGCCAGGCCCTGTTCGGCGCGTGCCTGCCCGGGGCGCAGGCGCAGCACCTCGCGCAGCTTGGCCAGCGCGCCGCCGCCGGATTCGCCGAGCCGTCCGGCCTGCAGGTCCTGCTCGGCCTCGTGGTTGAGCTCCCAGGCGTGGTCCGCGACGTCGACCCGCGACAGGTAGGCAAGCACCGTCGCATCGCGGGGAGCGGCGGTGCGCGCCACGGCCGCCACCTGGTGGGCCTGGCGCAGCGCCCCGGCGTCGTCGTCGGCGGCGGCCAGCGCCGCATCGCCCTGCGCGAGCAGCGCGGCCAGCGCGCGGTGCAGGCCATCGCGGGCTTCGCGATCGTTGGCGTCGGCATGCAGCAGGGCCAGGTACAGCGGGATCGCGGCGTCGGCATCGGCGTACAGGTGGCCGGCGGCGAGCGCCTTGTCGGCGCGCTTCAGCGTGGCCTGGCGCGCGCCGGGAGCGAGCGTCACCGCGGGCGGACGCCAGGTCAGGGTGGCGGCCATGCGGTCGTCGCCGTGGATCGTCACGTTGCCGCCGTGCGTGCCGCGGCCATGCGACGCCTGCGCCTGCGCGCCCGTGCCGGCCGGTGCCTGCCCGTCGCCCGAACATGCGGCGAGCACCGTCGCCAGCACCATGGCGGCGGTCAGGCGGGCGCGCTGGTGGGCGGCGGATCGCGTCATGACCGGCAAGGTAGGGGATCGACCGCGACCGCGGCAACCGCGGGGTCCTGCCCGGCCTGCTAGGCTGCCGCCTCCACTGGAGACCGATGTGCCGCACTGGATCGACGACCCCGCAGACCTGTCACGACGCCTCGCGACGCCGCCCGCGCGCGTCGGCCTGGACACCGAATTCGTCCGCGAACGCACCTACTGGCCGCAACTGGCGCTGGTGCAGATCGCCCTCGGCGGCGATGCGGACGACATCCTGCTGGTCGATCCGCTCGTCCCCGGCATGCCGGCCGCGCTCGCGCCGCTGCTCGCCGACCCGTCGGTGCTCAAGCTCATGCACAGCGCGGGCGAGGACCTGACCGCCCTGCGCCACGCCTGCGGGGTGGTCCCGGCGCCGCTGTTCGACACCCAGGTCGCCGCCGCGCTGGCCGGCGTCGGCGCGGGGATGGGCTACCAGCGGCTGGTGCAGGACCTGCTCGGGGTGAGCCTGCCGAAGGGCGAGACGCGCTCGGACTGGCTGCGCCGACCGCTGTCGCCGGCGCAACTCGAGTACGCCGCCGATGACGTCCTGCACCTGGCCGGGCTGCACGACCGGCTGGAGGGCGAGATCGAGATGCTCGGCCGCGCCCGGTGGCTGGAAGAGGACTGCGCGCGCATGGTCGCCAATGCCGAGCGCGACGAACCCGAGCCCTGGCCGCACCTCGCCCTGCGCGCCGCCGCGTTCCTCGACGCCGAGGCGCAGCACCGCCTGCTCCGGCTGCTGCGCTGGCGCGACGCCCACGCGCGCGCCAGCGACCGTCCGCGCACCTGGATCCTCGACAACGAACTGGCCACCCAGCTCGCGCGCACGCCACCGACCGACCGCGCCGCCCTGCAGGCGCGCCTGGATGCGCATCCGAAGGCCCCGCGCAAGCTCGCCGAGCCGCTGTGGCAGGCGCTGAACACGCCGCTGCCCGACGAGCAGGACGCGCCGCCGGTGCGCCAGGACGACCGCGACCGTTCCACCCTGCGGCGCATGCAGGACGCGGTCGGCGCGCGCAGCGCCGAGCTCGGCCTGCCCGACGGCGTGCTCGCCTCGCGCCGCTGGCTGCAGGCGCTGCTGGACGGCGAGGGCTGGCGCGGCCCGCTGGCCGGCTGGCGGCGCGCCCAGCTCGAGCCGCTGCTCACGCCCATGCTCAGACCCGCTGGCGACAACGCGAATGCGTCCGTATAATGCGCGGCTCGCCCGGGCTGCCCCGGGTCGGACCAAGCAACGCTGCTTCGCCCGACCGCGTGGTAAAGTTCCGGCGACCCTCGTGGGGCCATAGCTCAGCTGGGAGAGCGCGTCGTTCGCAATGACGAGGTCGGGAGTTCGATCCTCCCTGGCTCCACCAAGATCCGGAAAGGGCCGCGCAAGCGGCCCTTTCCATTTTCCGGTCCTTCCCTCGCCTTCCGGGCGGTGTCCCTGGCAAGCGTCCTCGTGGCGCGCCGGGTACGCCGGCAGGCGCCGCTGCGGCTAGCCGCGCCGCGCCACCAGCACGCGATCGCCGCACGCCATCTGCAGCTCCACGCCGAACGGCCGGCCGCGCACCGCGTGCAACGCCTCGGTCATGCGGTTGGCCGCCTCCAGCGCGGCGGCCTGCTCGCGATAGCGCAGCGCCTGCGCGTTCGGCGCGAGCAGCATCCAGCCGCCAGGCTCGGGCTTGACGGTGATGAACGAACACTCCATGGCGGCTTCCTCATCGAAGCGGCGGCAGGCGCCACCGACGCGCCGCTAGGCTGCGCCCGCGGCCAGCGAGCCGCAGTCGGGCATCGCCATGCCGGAAGGTCGGAAAAGTCCTACACGGCGGCCGTCACGCACTGCCTGCGGCGCAATGCCGGGCCGATCCGCCTGTTGATCCGGATCAAGGCGGCTCCCCCAGCGCGCCCCTAGCCTGCGTCCATGGCCATTCCCCCGTTCTTCTCGCCCGACCTGCTGCGCCGCTACGACCGGCCGGGGCCGCGCTATACCTCCTACCCGACCGCGCCGCAGTTCACCCGCGACTTCGGCGAGTCGCAGCTGCGCGAGGCGGCCCTCGCCAGCAACGGCGACCCCATCCCGCGCCGCCTGTCGCTCTACGTGCACGTGCCGTTCTGCTTCAGCCCCTGCTTCTACTGCGGCTGCAACCGCATCATCACCCGCGACCTCGGCCGCGCCGAGCCCTACCTGACCCGCCTGTACCGCGAGATCGACCTGACCGCGGCGCTGTTCGACCGCGACCGCGAGGTCATCCAGGTCCATTTCGGCGGCGGCACGCCCAATTTCCTCTCCCCGGCGCAGCTCGGCGACGTGATCGATTCGCTTCGCCGGCATTTTCATTTCTCGGAGTCGCCCGATCGCGACATCTCCATCGAGATCGATCCGCGCTTCGTCACCCCCGCCGACATCGCCGCGATGGGCAAGCTCGGCTTCAACCGCGCCAGCTTCGGCGTGCAGGACTTCGACCCGGCGGTGCAGGCGGCGGTCAACCGCATCCAGTCGGTGGAGGAAACCCGCGCCGCCGTCGAGGCCTGTCGCGCCGCCGGCTTCCGCTCGGTCAACATCGACCTGATCTACGGACTGCCCAGGCAGAACGCGGCGGGCTTCGCGCGCACGCTGGACACCGTCGTCGCCATGCGCCCGGACCGGATCGCGGTCTACAGCTACGCCCACCTGCCGGAGATGTTCCGGGCCCAGCGGCAGATCCACGCGGAGGACCTACCGGACGCCGAAACCAAGCTCGGCCTGCTGCAGCTCGCCATCGAGAAGCTCACCGACGCCGGCTACGTCTACATCGGCATGGACCACTTCGCCCTGCCCGACGACGACCTTGCCATCGCCCAGGCGCGCGGCGGCCTGCACCGCAACTTCATGGGCTACACCACCCACGCCGACAGCGACCTGGTCGGCCTCGGGGTCAGCGCGATCAGCCACGTCGGCGACAGCTTCAGCCAGAACCCGCGCGACCTGCCCAGCTGGCAGATCGCCATCGACGAGGGCCGGCTGCCGGTGTTCCGCGGGATGCGCCTGACCGAGGACGACCAGCTGCGCGCCGACCTGATCCAGCAGCTGATGTGCCAGGGCGAGATCCCCATCGACGCCTTGGAACGGCGCTATGCCGTCGATTTCGATGACTATTTCGCCCAGGCGCTGGAGCGGCTGGAGCCCCTCCTGGCCGACGGCCTGGTCCGCCGGGAGCCGGGCCGGATCAGGGTGACTACGCAGGGACGGCTGCTCTTGCGTAACATTGCCATGTGCTTCGACCGCTACCTCGACCAGCCGGCCTCCGTGGCCACCCCGCGCTTCTCCCGCGCGATCTGAGGGGCCCATGCATCGCGGCCTGAGCGAGCCCGCGTTCCCGCGCGTCGACGAGCGCACGCTCTCCGACGACGGCGACGCGTTCACCTTCTGCACGACCTGCGCCTTCTCCCACGCCTGCCTGTCGCAGGGCATGGACAAGGCGTCGCTGGCCGAGCTGCACGTGCTGGTCGAGCACGTCGGCCCGTTCCATGCCGGCGAGCACATCTTCCGCGAGGGCGATCCGTTCGAGGCGATCGCCGCGGTGCGCGCGGGCACGGTCAAGACCTACGTGATCGACCGCGACGGCCGCGAGCACGTGCTCGGCTTCCACCTGCCGGGCGAGGTGATCGGCCTCAACGCGATCGACGCCGAGCACTATCCGTGCAACGCGGTCGCGCTCGACACGGTGATGCTGTGCCGCTTTTCGTTCCCGAAGATCGCGGTGCTCGCGGCGCGGCTTCCGGGATTGCAGGCGCAGCTGTTCCGCCTGCTCAGCCGCGACATCGGGCGCGCCGCGCTGCTGGCGGGCGACTGGAGCGCCGACCAGCGCATGGCGGCCTTCCTGATCGGCCTCTCCCGCCGCCTCGCCGCGCGCGGCTTCTCGCCCAACCGCTTCCAGCTGACGATGGCGCGTACGGACATCGCCAATTACCTGCGCCTCGCGCCCGAAACGGTGAGCCGCGTGCTCAAGCGCTTCCAGCAGGACGGCCTGCTCGGCGTGGACCGGCGCGAACTGGAGCTGCTCGACCGCGAGGGGCTCGAGCAGCTGGCCGCACCGATCCTGCGCGACTGAGTTTTTCGCGATCGCGTCGCCCCGGGCGAGCCGAAGGCGCACCCGGGCCCCGGGTCGCCGCGCCCGTTCCCGGGTGCGCTGCGCTTGCCGGGGATACGGCGCCTTCACGTGCCGGGCCGCGCCGCGCTTGTCCGGGCCGTTCCGCAGGGCGGCGCGGCGTTTCGCGCCGCCCCCATTGATGCAGGTCAAGGCGTACTTGACCCGTGCCGGGCGACCATGAACCGTTCCCATAGGGAGTGGACTCATGAGCAACACGCGAAAACTGTGGCTCGCGCTCGGTGCCTTGCTGGTGGTTTCGTTCGGCGTCCTGCTCTGGGCGGGCGGCGAGATCTTCCAGGCCAAGCCGCCGATCCCCGAAAAGGTGGTGGCGACGGACGGCACCGTCATCTTCACCAAGGCCGACATCGAGGAAGGCCAGGAAGTCTGGCAGTCGATGGGCGGCATGCAGCTCGGCTCCATCTGGGGCCACGGCGCCTACGTCGCGCCGGACTGGAGCGCGGACTGGCTGCACCGCGAGGCGATGCAGCTGCTCGACATGTGGGCGCGCGCCGACGACAGCATGGCCAGTTACGCGCAGCGGGACGCCGAGCGGCAGGCCGCGCTGCGCG
>JBQCFN010000044.1:0-9029 GCA_051959035.1 Lysobacteraceae bacterium
CCGCGCTGAAGATCGAGGGCCGCCAGCGCGGCGTCGCCTACGTCGCCTCGGTCACCCGCACCTGGCGCCGCGCGATCGACCGCCTGCGCGCCGATCCGCAAGCCTGGCGGCTGGATCCCGCCTGGCAACAGGAACTGGGCCGCCACGCCGAGGGCCACCAGACCACCCTCGGCCCCTACCACCGCAGCTGGCACTGAGGCGGACATGGAAACGCACGCGATGAAACTCGGGCTCGGCCCGCTGCAGTACTTCTGGCCGCGCGAGACCACCCTCGCCTTCTACCGCGAGGCGGCGACATGGCCGCTGGACATCGTCTACCTCGGCGAAACCGTGTGCAGCAAGCGGCGCGAACTGCGCACGAAGGACTGGCTGGCGCTCGCGGACGCCCTGCGCGCCGCCGGCAAGGAGGTCGTGCTGTCGTCGCTGGCATTGATCGAGGCCGAATCCGAACTCGGCGCGCTCATGCACCTGCTCGAGGACGGCGGCGGCTGGATCGAGGCCAACGACCTGTCGGCGGTGCAGCTGTGCCGCGAGCGCGGCGTGCCCTTCGTCGCCGGGCCGTCGCTCAACGTCTACAACCACCGTGCGCTGGCGCTGCTGATGGAGGACGGGCTGCGGCGCTGGGTGCCGGGCGTGGAGCAGGGTCACGCGCTGGTCGCCGACGTGCTCGACGGCCTGCGCGGCGAGGGCATCGCGCCGCCGGAACTGGAAGTGGTGGTGCTCGGCCGGCCGTCGTTGTCGTGGTCCGCGCGCTGCTTCACCGCGCGCGCGCTCGATCTCGCCAAGGACCAGTGCGGCTTCCGCTGCATCGACTATCCGGACGGGCTGCCGCTGGCCACGCGCGAAGGCCAGCCGTTCCTGCGCATCAACGGCATCCAGGTGCAGGGCGAACAGGTGGTCGACCTCGGACCGGAGATGGACGCGCTGCGCGCGCTCGGCGTCGGCGTGCTGCGCGTGTGTCCGCGCCACGAGGGCACCGCCGAGGCGGTCGCGCATTACCACCGGGCCCGCCACTCGCCCACCCCGCCGCCGGCGATCGCCGCGCGCAGCGGCTACTGGCACGGCGAGCCCGGCATGGCGCTGCCGGCCGCGCCCCTGTAGGAGCGGCCCGCAGCCGGGAGCCGTTCCGCGCTTCTCGCAGGATCGGCTCACTGCCGCGAGCTTCTCCCAGCACCGGCGCACGCTCCGCCGGGCTGGCGCGGCGCGGTCGCAACACCATGGGCTAGAGCTCGCGGCGTGGAGCCGCTCCTGCAGGACAGCCAGCGATGCGGCGCCTCAGACCACGCGGAACACCAGGGTCGCGTTGGTGCCGCCGAAGCCGAAGCTGTTCGACATCACCGTGCGCAACCGCGCCTCGCGCATCGCGCGCAGGATCGGGAAACCGGCCGCGCGCTCGTCCAGCGTGTCGATGTTCGCGGACGCCGCCATGAACCCCTCGCGCAGCATCAGCAGGCTGTAGATGGCCTCGTGCACGCTGGCCGCGCCGAGCGAGTGGCCGGTCAGCGCCTTGGTCGATGACAGCGGCGGCACCTCGGCGCCGAAGGCCTCGCGCACCGCCTGCAACTCGACGACGTCGCCGACCGGGGTCGCGGTGCCATGGGTGTTGAGGTAATCGACGGGGCCGACGCCCTGCCCGTCCAGGCCGGCGAGCGCCATGCGCATGCAGCGCACCGCGCCCTCGCCGCTGGGCGCGACCATGTCGGCGCCGTCGGAGGTCACGCCGTAGCCGACCAGTTCGGCGAGGATGCGCGCGCCACGCGCCTTCGCATGCCCGTAGTCCTCGAGCACCAGCATGCCGCCACCGGAACCGATCACGAAGCCGTCGCGCTCCGCGTCGTACGGACGCGACGCCGCCGCCGGCGTGGCGTTGTAGCGGGTGGACAGCGCGCCCATCGCGTCGAACTGCAGGGTCATGCCCCAGTGCAGCTCCTCGCCGCCGCCGGCGAAGACGATGTCCTGCGCGCCGTGGCGGATCAGGTCGGCGGCGGCGCCGATGCAGTGCGCGGAGGTCGCGCAGGCGGCGGAAATCGCATAGCTGACGCCGCGGATGCCGAACGCGGTCGCGAGGTTGGCCGACACCGTCGAGGCCATCGTGCGCGGCACCATGTACGGGCCGACCTTGCGCACGCCGCGGGCGCGCAGCAGGTCGGCCGCCTCGATCTCCCAGTGCGGCGAGCCGCCGCCGCTGCCGGCGACCACGCCGGTGCGCGCGTCGCGTACCTGCGCGTCGCCGAGCCCGGCGTCGGCGATGGCGTCGCGCATCGCGACGTAGGCATACGCCGCGGCATCGCCCATGAAGCGCTTGAGCTTGCGGTCGATGGCGGCGTCGAGGTCGAGGTCGCACGCGCCGGCAACCTGGCTGCGCAGGCCGAGCTCGGCGTATTCGGGCATGGCGCGCAGGCCGCTGCGGCCCTCGCGCAGCGCAGACGCGACGCTGGCCGCGTCGTGGCCGAGCGGCGACACGACGCCCAGGCCGGTGACGACCACGCGGCGGGTCGGGGCGGCGGCCATCAGAACGCCTCCAACGACTGGAACAGGCCCACGCGCAGGTCCTTCGCCTCGTAGATCAGGCGGTCGTCCACGTAGGTGCGGCCGTCGGCGATGACCAGCTTGAGCTTGCCGCGCAGCACCCGCCGGACGTCGATCTCGTACCGCACGCAGCGCGCGTCGGGTAGCACCTGGCCGGTGAACTTCACCTCGCCCACGCCGAGCGCGCGGCCGCGCCCGGGTTCGCCCAGCCACGGCAGGTAGAAGCCGGCGAGCTGCCACATCGCGTCCACGCCGAGGCAGCCGGGCATCACCGGGTCGCCCTCGAAGTGGCAGGCGAAGAACCAGAGGTCGGGCCGGATGTCGAGTTCGGCCGCGAGGAAGCCCTTGCCGTGCGCGCCGCCGTGCTCGTCGATGCGGGTGATGCGGTCGAACATCAGCATCGGAGGCGCCGGCAGGCGCGCGTTGCCGGGACCGAACAGCTCACCGCGCGCGCAGGCGAGCAGCTGCGCGGTGTCGAGGGAAACAGGGCGGGACATGCGGGCTCGGGAAGCGGGGCGCGACAGTATGCCGCCAACCGCGTCAGTTCCCGCTGACGGGAATCAAGAAACGGCGAGCCGCATGCGGGGGGCCATGCCATGCGCATCCGTACGGTGGTGCGCGCCGAGGCTGTCGCCGCGCGCGAGCGCGGCCTCCAGCAGCGCCAGCGCCACCCGGGCCTGCCAGCCGCTTCCCTGCAGCGCCAGGCAATGCGCGCGCGCGGCGCGCAGGCCGGCGCCATCGCGCAGCGGCCCGCAGGCGTTCCACAGCAACTCGCGCACGCGCGCCAGCGGCGTCGCCGGCAGGGTGCCGCCGAGCGCGCGCACGCGCAGCGATCCCTGCGCCGCGCCCCGCGGCCCCTGCGCCAGCCGCGCGCCCAGCCGGCGGCCGCAGGCGATGCCTTCGAGCAGCGAGTTGCTCGCCAGCCGGTTGGCGCCGTGCACGCCGTTGCAGGCCACCTCGCCGACCGCGTACAGGCCGCCGATCCCGCTCGCGCCCTCGGTGTCGACGGCGATTCCGCCCATGTGGAAATGCGCGGCCGGCGTCACCGGCAGGCGGTCCACGCGCGGATCGAAGCCGTGCGCGCGGCAGGCGGCGAACACGCTCGGGAAGCGGTCCACCAGCCCCTCGATGCCGCGCGCGTCCAGCCACACCGTGCCGCGCCGGCCCGCCTGCCACACGCGGCGGGCGACGATGTCGCGCGGGGCGAGGTCGCCGAGCGGATGCACGCCGGCCATCAGGGTGCGGCCGGTGTGGTCGTGCAGCGTCGCGCCGGCGCCGCGCAGCGCCTCGGTCAGCAGCGGCAGCGAGCGCCCGGGCACGTCGAGCGCGGTGGGGTGGAACTGCATGAACTCGAGGTCGCGCAGCGGCGCGCCCACCGCCAGCGCCAGCGCGAGGCCCGCGCCGTCCGCGCCGGCCGGATTGCTGGTGCGCGCGTACAGCGCGCCGATGCCGCCGGTGGCCAGCACCACCGCGGCCGCTTCGATCTCGTGCAGGTGGCGATCGCCGTCGCGCGCCAGCACGCCGCACACATCGTCGCCGCGCATCAGCAGTCCGGTCGCATCCAGCCCGCCGCGCCACTGGATGTGCGGCGCCTCGCGCACGCGCCGCTGCAGCGCACGCACCACGGCGGCGCCGGTGGCGGCGCCGCCGGCGTGGACGATGCGCGAGGCGTGGTGGCCGCCTTCGCGGCCGAGCAGCAGGTGGCCGTCGTCGCCCCGGTCGAACTCGACGCCCAGCCCGGACAGCCAGGCCACCGTCGCGGGCGCCTGCGCGCACAGCCAGGCGGCCATCGCCGCGTCGTTGTGCCGCGCGCCGGCCACGAGGGTGTCGCGCGCGTGCGCCTCCACGCTGTCCCCCGGCGCGAGCGCGGCGGCGATGCCGCCCTGGGCGAGCGCGCTGGCGCTGCCGCCGCCCTGCGCGTCGCGGCACAGCAGCAGCACCGGCGCGGGCGCCGCCGCCAGCGCGGTGGCCAGGCCGGCGACCCCCGCGCCGACCACGACGATCGGCAGCCGCGGCGCGCTCACACGCGTTCGCCGCGGCCGACCGCGAGCATGCGTTCGAGCGCGCGGCGTGCGCGCGGGGCCACGTCGCCGGGCACCGTCACTTCGTGCTTCAGCTCGCGCAGGGCGGCATGGATGCCGGGCAGCGTGATCCGCTTCATGTGCGGGCACAGGTTGCACGGCTGCACGAACTCGACCTGCGGGAAGCGCGTGCGCAGGTTGTCGGCCATCGAGCACTCGGTGATCAGCGCCACCCGCGAGGGCCGGGCCTTCTCCAGCCACGCGCCCATCGCGCTGGTCGAACCGACGAAATCGGCCTCGGCCAGCACCTCCGGCGAGCACTCCGGGTGCGCGACCAGGGCCGCGTCGAAGCGCTCGCGCGCGTGCCGCGCCTGCGCGCCGGTGAACTTGTCGTGCACCTCGCACTGGCCGTGCCACAGCACCAGCTCCACGCCGGTCTGCCTGGCCACGTGCGCGCCGAGGAAGCGGTCGGGCAGGAAGATCACCTTGTCCGCGCCGGTCTCGCGCGCCAGCGTCTCGACGACCTGGACCGCGTTGGCCGAGGTGCAGCAGGCATCGGACTCGGCCTTCACGGCGGCGCTGGTGTTGACGTAGCTGACCACCGGCGCGCCCGGATGCCGCGCGCGCAGCATGCGCACGTCGGCGGCGGTGATCGAGGAGGCCAGCGAGCAGCCGGCCTCGAGGTCGGGGATCAGCACCGTCTTGTCCGGCGCGAGCAGCTTCGCGCTCTCGGCCATGAAGTGGACGCCGCACAGCACGATCAGGTCGCTGTCGCAGTCCGCCGCGGCCTGCGCCAGCGCCAGCGAATCGCCGGTGACGTCGGCGACGCCGTGGAAGATCTCCGGCGACTGGTAGCTGTGCGCCATGATCACCGCGCCGCGCTGCGCCTTGAGGGTGTTGATCGCGTCGATCCACGGCAGGTGCAGCGGCACTTCCAGGCAGGGCAGCAGCTGCTCCAGCTTTTCGACCAGCGGGGCGTAGCGGGCTTCCAGCGCGGGATGCCAGGACGGGGCGGGCGATGCGTTCATCGGTTCCGGGGCGAAGGGGGCCGGCTCAGCCGGCGCGGTGGGCGGCGCGCGCGGCCTGCGCCAGGCGCGCGCCGCGGTTGAGGGCGATGCGCAGGCCGAGCGGGATGCGCTCCCACGGCAGGCGGTCGAGCAGGTTGCGCGCGGTGAGGCCGAGTTCGACGTCGCCGGTGAGTTCGAGCCGGCGCTGGAAGAACAGCGTGTCGGCGTCCTCGAGGCGGCCGGCGAGCAGGAGCAGGTCGGTGGCGGTGCCGCGCACGCTGGCCTCGGGCGCCTCGTCCATGGCACGCAGGCGGTCGCCGTCGAGCGTGACCACCCAGTGCAGGTCGAGGTCGGTCACGTCGATGCCGAGCCGGCGGCCCTGCAGGAAGGCCAGCGCCCCGCCCTGCAGCGGCGCGGCGAGCACGCGCGCCATCGCCCGCTCGAGCAGGCGGCGCTGCAAGGTGGGCGGACAGGCGCGCAGCAGCGGCGCCCAGCGCGCGGGGGGCGGCAACAGGCGCAGCCAGCGTGCCGTCGGGTCGGTGGAGGCGGCTTGCATGGTGGCGGCGATGATGCCGGGCGCCCCCGCCTCCCCACCTTGATCCAAATCAGGCGCGACTCCCTGCAGCCGGTGTGCGTCGCCGATCGCCAGCGCCATCGCCGCCCGCGCGGTGTCGGCCGGCACGCCGAGGCGACGCGCCAGCCGCTGCGCGCGCGCCTGCACCCGTGCCTCGCGGCGCGTGTCCCGCGACGGCACGCCACCGGCGCGCTTGAGCCGCGCGACCTGCCGCACCAGCTGGCGGCGCGCGGCCAGCAGCACCAGCAGGCCGTCGTCGACGGCATCGATGGCGGTGCGCAGCCTGCCGAGCCGGGCGTTCAAGCGGCGGTCCCGCGCAGGAAGGCGGCGCGGCGCCGGCCGGCGCCGTGCAGCGCCAGCCCCAGCGCGCCGTAGGCCAGGCAGAGGACGGCCCCGGCCACGCGTGCGAGCGGCGGCCACGCGCAGGCGGCGAGCAGCGCGACCGCGGCACCACCCTGCAGGGCCACGACCCGCCGCTTGTCCGCCTCCGGCAGCAACCGCTGCACCGCCGGCAGGCGGGTGCCGCGCGGGATGCCGCGGTACAGGTCGATCCAGCCGAGGAACGCCACGATCTCCAGCTGCATCCCGGCGACCAGCGCCGGGAACCCGATACCCAGCGCAAGCGTGCCGACCCACAGCGCCGGCGCCCCGAGCGCCAGCCCCGTTGCGGCCGCCAGCAGCGCGCCGAGGCCCAGCCGCCAGCAGCGCAGCAACCACGGGTTGCGCGCGTGCTCGGGACGCGCCTGCAGCCACAGGCCCGCGCCGGCGGCGGTGGCCAGGCAGGCCGCGCCGCCGAAGCGCAGCGCGGCCTCCCGGGCGCCCTCCCCCGCGAGCAGCGCGGCCGCGAGCACCAGGGCCACCAGCGCCAGCCACGCCGCCTGCAGCCGCGCGTGCACCGCGCGCGTGCCCTGGAACATCGGCATCACCACCCGCGCCACGCTGGCCAGCAGGACCGCCACCCAGCCGAGCAGGCCCGCCCCCGCGTGCACGTTGATCCACGGCCACCCCGGCAATCCCTGGCCCCGCAGCCCGTGCAGCATCGCCACGCCGAGCCCGGCCGCGAGCAGCGCGGCCGCCACCGCCTGGCCCACGCCCGCGCGCACCAGCACCGGGCCGGTCGCGCGCAGCACGCCCGGCAGGACCAGCGCCGCCAGCAGCGCGAACGCGCCCGCCAGCAGGCAACCCGCCGGCAGCAGCAGCCAGGGCCGCATCGCATGCAGGCCGAGGACCAGCAGCACGGCGCCGGCATTGAGCAGCCCGTGCAGCGCGAGGCCCGCGCGCCGCCCACCCCACAGCCTTGCTCCAAGCGCGGCCGGCAGGAACTGCAGCAGGCTGCCGAACATCGCATTGCCGAGCAGGCCGAGGCTGAAGGCGTGCACCAGCGCGAGCGTCGACGGCGCCCAGCGCGAGCGCAGCGCGGCGTCGCCGTCCACCACCAGCAGCAGGCCCGCCGCGACGCCCCAGCAAGGCGCGGTCAGCAGGAAGCGGCGCGGCAGTGCGGTCGCCGGCGCGAGGTCGAGTGCGATCTTGGCCAAGCGCGGCTCCGGCCGCTCAATCCCTGCGCACGTGGACCCGCGCGCTGCCGTCGCCGAGCACGCAGGCGTCCGCGCACAGGCCATCGGCCTGCAGCATCTGCAGCAACGGCATCGGCATCAGCGGGGTCAGCACCACCAGGCACTCGCCCGGCACCAGCGCTTCCGCCGCGGCCAGGGCCCGCAGCAGGGGCTCCGGCGCGGGCAATCCGCGCAGGTCCAGCATGCGGGGCCGCGCGGTGTTGGGCGCGGGCAGGTTCGCGCCAGGCGCGTCGACGGTGGAAGCATCGAGGCTGTCCATGCTGCAGGCCCTCCGAGGGGGTATGCACAGGCTCGGCCGCCGCCGAGCGTGCGGCAATGACGCAAATCAAGCGGGCGACGCGGCGGTGGCTTCACCCGCCCGGCCGCCGGGGCCGCTAAGCTCTGCGTCAGCGCGTCGGGCGCCCCTTCAAGGAGAACCGCAATGGCTGCACTGCGCACGATCGCGTCCACCGCCCTGCTGGCCCTGGCCGTTGCCGGCTGCCAGCGCGCGGCCCCGCCGCAGGACGGCGCCCACGCCGCGGCCGACACCGGCGGCTCGCTGAAGGGCGACTTCGGCCCGCCGCAGGGCCAGCCGATCGAGGCGGTGCTCACCGACCCGCCGAACGTGCCGCCGCCGCTCACCCGCAATTACCCGGCCAAGGTCAACGTCGAGCTGGACGTGGTCGAGAAGGAAATGCCGATCTCCGAGGGCGTCACCTACACCTTCTGGACCTTCGGCGGCACCGTGCCGGGCAAGTTCATCCGCGTGCGCCAGGGCGACACGGTGGTGATGCACCTGCGCAACATGCCCGACAGCAAGATGCCGCACAACATCGACCTGCACGGCGTCACCGGACCGGGCGGCGGCGCGGCGTCGAGCTTCACCGCGCCGGGCCACGTGTCGCGCTTCACCTTCAAGGCGCTCAACGCCGGCCTGTTCGTCTACCACTGCGCGACCGCGCCGGTGGGCATGCACGTGGCCAACGGCATGTACGGCCTGATCCTGGTGGAACCGCCGGGAGGCCTGCCCAAGGTCGACCGCGAGTACTACGTGATGCAGGGCGACTTCTACACGACCGGCAAGTACCACGAGAAGGGCCACCAGCCCTTCGACATGGAGAAGGCGATCGACGAGCACCCGACCTACGTGCTGTTCAACGGCCGCGAGGGCGCGCTCACCGGCGACAACGCGCTCAAGGCCAACACCGGCGAGACCGTGCGCCTGTTCGTCGGCAACGGCGGCCCCAACCTCGTGTCCAGCTTCCACGTGATCGGCGAGATCTTCGACAAGGTCTGGTTCGAGGGCGGCACCCGCTTCCAGGAGAACGTGCAGACCACGCTGATT
>JBQCFN010000045.1:0-5396 GCA_051959035.1 Lysobacteraceae bacterium
GCGCGAGCCGACGGAAAGTGCAACAGAAAGATACCGCCGATGGCCCGGCGCTCTCCGGAGTGCGGGGATCAGGCAAGGGTGAAATGGTGCGGTAAGAGCGCACCGCGAGTCGGGCAACCGACCGGCACGGCAAACCCCACCGGGAGCAAGGCCAAATAGGGACCCCATGACGCGGCCCGCGTCGGGTCCGGGTAGGCCGCTCGAGCGTATCGGCGACGATGCGCCCAGAGGAATGGCTGTCCACGACAGAACCCGGCTTATCGGCCGGCTCCGCCCCTTTTCCCGCGCTGCGCGCGGGAAGGGCGCGCCGTTGCCGGGCGTGGCCGGCCACGCCCGAAGTTGCTGCGCAACTCCGGGACCCGCTCGCTTTTGCTTCCATGTCCCCGCGCTGCCGCGCGCGCCCTCGACCGAAGGGGGCTTTGCTTGCGTGCCTGCGCACGCCGGACGATTTCAGCGGGCTTCGGGCATGGGCGGGGCAACCGCACGCCGCATCTGGCGTGCGTGCAGGACGCGAGCGGTCACGCCCGGCGTGCGTTCGATGGCGACCGTTTGCGCGACCGGGTCGATGCGGTAGGTCAGGTAGTACAGCAGCACCGGATCGCTGAGCGGGTCCGCGCGGAAGGCGGCGAGGCAGCTGCCGTCGGGCCAGCGCGCGGACGGGTACAGCAGGCCGGGCAGGCCCTGCGCCGCCGCGTGCCTGGCGATTGCCTGGGTGGCGCCGTAGTCGTCGTCGAGCAGTTCCGGGTGGGCGCGTTCCTTGCCGCGCAGTTCGAGGAACAGGCCGCGCGCATGGACGCGGTAGACCGCGCGGTGGCGGGTGACGGACGCGTCGATGCCCTCGATCGCGCGCAACTGCCGCAGCTGGTGCCAGCAGGTTTCCGCGAGCGCCGTGTCCTCCTCGAGCGCGCCGTACCACACGCGCACGCTGCCGTCGCCATAGCGGCTCGCGACGCTGCGGTCGCTGGCGAAGGGATACGCGATCGCCTCCGAGTAGCGTAGCCCGCGTTCGATCACGCCGGTCGCGCCGCCGCGCAGGCGCAGGTCCGCGGCGAGCGCGGCCGCGCGGCCGGCAGCGTCCTCGACGAGGTCGTCGAACAGGTCCTCGGACACCCGCAGCGAGGTGATGTTGCGGTAGACCGGGCCGTCGAAATCGGCCAGCCGGTCGAACACCGACGCGGCCATCACTGGCCCCGCTGGAAGTCGACGAAGCGCGCGATCCGCGCCAGCCCGACCAGGCCGTCGGCGAGCATCACCTCCAGCGGCGTGCGATCGCCCAGCAGCGCGTTGCGCCGCCGGATCCAGCCGTAGCGCAGCGCCGCATCCTCGGGGAACAGCAGGCGCAGGCCCTTGTGGATGCCGAGCAGGTAGCCGGCGCGGTCGAGCGTGTCGCGGCCGTTGGGCAGCGCGCGCTCGCCGCGGCGGTACTGGGCGAGCAGCTTGCGGCTTTCCGGGCTCAGGCCGAGCAGGGCGAGCTGGACGTCCCCGGGCAGCTCCCAGCGGGCGAACAGCGCGGCGACCACGCGGGCGAGGTCGCGCCGGCCCGCGTCGGTGGACAGGTCCGGGAGCTGGGCGGGAACGGGGCTCGGGCGCATCGGAGGTCTCCGTTGCAATGTCCCCATCATAACGGGATATTTCCCGGGGGGCGGCGATCGCGGCCGTAGCCGGGCGAATGCGGCGGTGCAGCACCGCCCGATCCCTGGCGGCCGGGGTGGGCACGGGCGAGGACGGGGTCGCCCAGCATTCTCAAAAAATGAGACGAAACAGCGCCTTGTGGATAAGCCTTGAACAAGCTTCTGAAGTTCGCTGCAAGCCCTTGATGTGAAAAGCGAAATTGCCCGCAACTAGTTGTTGACAACCCTGTGGTGGCTGCCTAAGGTGGCGGCTTGTGGGAAAACCGGGAAATTCGTGGTTTTCCGTCCGCCAACCAGCGGGGCCTCCAGGGCAGGGCATGTTCCAGGGCGAGACCGCCATCACCATCGACGACAAGGGCCGGCTGGCGGTACCCACCGCCTACCGCGAGCCTGTCGCGCAGGCGTGCGCCAACCGCCTGGTGGTGACCTACAACCCGTTCGACAACGGCTCGCTCTACCTCTACCCGTTGCCGGTGTGGGAGCGCGTGCGCGCCCAGGTCAACGCGCTGTCCAAGCTGAAGGCGACCAACCGCAACCTGCAGCTCAAGCTGGTCGGTGCCGCGAGCTTCGTCGAGCTCGACGGCAGCGGCCGCATCGGCATCCCGCCGAGCATGCGCAGGAACGCGGACATCGAGAAGCGCGCCGTGCTGGTCGGCATGGGCGACAAGTTCGAGTTGTGGAGCGAGCAGGCGCACCAGGCGCAGGTGCGGCAGACCCTCGGGGATGCCGACCTGGACGCCGACCTGCTCGAGCTGCAGCTATGACGGCGGGTGGCGCGGGCGCCGTGCCCGGCCACCTTCCGGTGCTCTACGGCGAGGTCATGGAAGGGCTCGCGGTGCAGGCGGATGGAACGTATCTCGATGGCACGTTCGGGCGTGGCGGGCACGCGCGCGGCGTGCTCGACAGGCTCGGGCCCGGAGGCCGGCTGCTGCTCATGGACAAGGATCCCGCCGCGATCGCCGTGGCCGAACGCGAGTTCGGTGGCGATCCGCGCGTCGCGATCTTCCGTGGCAGCTTCGCCGAGCTCGCGCGCTGGGATGCCGCCGCCGCGGGCCTGGACGGCGTGCTGTTCGACCTGGGCGTGTCCTCGCCGCAGCTGGACGTCGCCGAACGCGGCTTCTCGTTCGGCAGGGACGGCCCGCTCGACATGCGCATGGATCCCGACAGCGGCGAGAGCGCGGCGCAGTGGCTGGCCCGCGCCGACGAGCGCGAGATCGCCGACGTCCTGTTCACCTACGGCGAGGAGCGCCAGTCGCGCCGGATCGCCCGGGCGATCGTCGCGGCGCGCGCGCGCCAGCCGATCGAACGCACCGCGCAGCTGGCCGAACTGATCGCCGCCGTGCTGCCGCGGGGCGCGCAGAAGATCCATCCGGCGACGCGCAGCTTCCAGGCCATCCGCATCTTCATCAACCGCGAACTCGCCGACCTCGAGGCGGGCCTCGACGCCGCGCTCGCGCGCCTGCGCCCGGGCGGCCGGCTCGCGGTGATCAGCTTCCACTCGCTCGAAGACCGCATCGTCAAGCAGTTCATCGCCCGCCACGCCAAGGCGCCGCCGGCCAACCGGCGGCTGCCGGCCGCGCAGGCGTTCGTGCCGGTCCTGCGTGAAGCCGGCGGCGCGCGCAAGGCCACGGAGGCGGAAATCGCCGCCAATCCCCGCGCGCGCAGTGCGGTGCTGCGGGTGGCCGAAAAGCTCGCGGGGGCCGCATGAGCCTGCGCGTGCTCGTCGCCCTGCTGGTGCTGGCCAATGTCGGCACGGCGATCGCCGTGGTGTTCGCGCGCCACGAGCACCGCCAGCTGTTCATCCGGCTGACCGCGCTGGAGAAGTCGCGCGACGAGCTCAACATCGAATTCGGCCGCCTGCAGCTCGAGCAGGCCACCTGGGCCGAAAGCAACCGCATCGACCAGGTCGCGCGCGAGAAGCTGGGGATGAAGTTCCCCGAGTCGAGCGACATCGTGGTGGTGCGCCCGTGACCGCCCGCACCTTGCCGCCGATGCGCACCACCCGGCGCGCCAGCGCGGCGCGCGTCGGCAGGATGGTGCGCCCGTGATCGGCCGGGTCACTTCCGGGCGCAGCCGCAACCGCGCGCAGTTCGACCTGCGCGGCCGGCTGCTGCTGGTGGGGGGCGCGCTCGGGCTGTGCTCGCTGGCGCTGGTCGGTCGCGCGGTCGACCTGCAGCTGGTCGACAACGAGTTCTACCGCCAGCAGGGCGACGCGCGCATCCTGCGCGAGATCCCGATCCCGACTTCGCGCGGCATGATCACCGACCGCAACGGCGAGCCGCTCGCCGTGTCCACGCCGGTCGAGTCGATCTGGGGCAACCCGCAGGAACTGCTGAAGGCGCCCGACCGGCTGCCGCAGCTGGCGCAGGCGCTCGGCGTGCCGGCCGACCTGCTGGTGCGCAAGCTCAGCCAGCGCAGCGGCAAGGAATTCGTCTACCTCAAGCGCCGGATCAACCCCGACGAGGCGCACGCGATCCTCGCCCTGAACATCCCGGGCGTGTTCTCGCAGCGCGAATTCCGCCGCTTCTACCCGCAGGGCGAGGCGCTCGCGCACGTGCTGGGCTTCACCAACATCGACGACCGCGGGCAGGAAGGCCTCGAGCTCGCGTTCGACGACTGGCTGCGCGGCACGCCGGGCGCGAAGAAGGTGATCCGCGATCGCCGCGGCCGCATCGTCGAGAACGTCGACCTGGTCCGCGCCGCCCAGCCGGGCAAGGACCTGACCCTGTCGATCGACCGCCGGATCCAGTACCTGACCTTCCGCGAGCTCAAGCGCGCACTGCTCGAGACCGGCGCCAGCAGCGGCTCGGCGGTGGTGCTGGACATCGCCACCGGCGAGGTGCTGGCGATGGCCAACCTGCCGTCGTTCAACCCCAACGCGGTCGATGGCAGCCAGCGCGAGGCGCACCGCAACCGCGCGGTGACCGACGTGATCGAACCCGGCTCGACGATGAAGCCGATCACCGTCGCCGCTGCGTTGTCCGCCGGCGTGGTGACGCCGCAGACCATCATCGACACCAACCCCGGCTGGATGCCCAACGGCCGCTACCGCACCACCGACACGGTCAACCACGGCGTGCTCACGGTGACCGGCGTGATCACCAAGAGCTCCAACGTCGGCGCGGCCAAGATCGCCCAGCGCCTGAGCAACGAGCAGTTCTACGACTTCGTGCGCCGCTTCGGCTACGGCGTGGCGCCGCACAGCGGCTTCCCCGGCGAATCGGCGGGCGTGCTGATGCCGCCGTCACGCTGGAGCGGCACCACCAAGCAGACCATGTCCTACGGCTACGGCATGTCGGCCACGCCGCTGCAGATCGCCGAGGTGTATGCGGCGCTCGCCAACGGCGGCCAGCTGCGCGCGCCGACCTTCGTCAAGGGCGAGCGCAACCAGGCCACGCAGGTGCTCGATCCGCAGATCGCGCATGAAGTCATGAAGATGATGCAGACGGTGACCGAGCCGGGCGGCACCGCGACCACCGCGGCGATCCTCGGCTACCACGTCGCCGGCAAGACCGGCACCGCGCGCATGGCCAGCAACGGCGGCTACGCGCGCAAGTACGTCTCGGTGTTCGCCGGCGTGGTGCCGGTGGACAACCCGCGCTTCTCGATGGTCGTGGTCATCAGCGACCCGGATCCGACCCGGCGCGGCTACTACGGCGGCTCGGTCTCCGGCCCGGTCTTCCATGACGTGATGGAAGGCGCGTTGCGGCTGATGGACGTGCCGCCGGACGACATCGACACCTGGAGCGCGGCGCAGGCGGCGGC
>JBQCFN010000046.1:0-8165 GCA_051959035.1 Lysobacteraceae bacterium
GGCTGCGACACCGACTTGCGCCAGATCACGCCCGGGGCGATGGTTTCCACCGGCGAGGTGGTCGCGGCGTTGACCGGGCCCTTGCCGTCGATCGGCTCGCCGAGCGCGTTCACCACGCGGCCGAGCAGCTCGGGGCCGACCGGCACCTCGAGGATGCGGCCGGTGGTCTTGGCCACGTCGCCCTCGCGCAGGTGCTCGTAGTCGCCGAGCACCACGGCGCCGACCGAGTCGCGCTCGAGGTTCAGCGCGAGCGCGTAGGTGCCGCCCGGCAGCTCGATCATTTCGCCCTGCATCACGTCGGCGAGGCCGAAGATGCGCACGATGCCGTCCGACACCGCGGTCACGGTGCCTTCGTTGCGCGCCTCGGCGGCGAGGCCGACCTTCTCGATGCGGGCCCGGATCAGTTCGCTGATTTCGGAGGGATTGAGCTGCGTGGTAGCCATGCGGGTGGTTCCCTGGTTGCCGGCGTCGCCGCCGGCGTTGCAATTGGAAGACTTAGTGGGCGAGCGCGCTCTGCAGGCGCTCGAGCTTGCCCTTGAGCGAGCCGTCGATGACGACGTCGCCGGCGTCGATCACGGCGCCGCCGATCAGCGCCGGGTCGACCGACGCCTCGACCTCGACCTCGCGGCCGAAGCGCTTGCGCAGCGCGGCCTTGAGCACGTCGAGCTCGCCGGCGGGCAGCGGCGCGGCGGAGGTGACGCGCGCCTTGACCACGCGCTCGGCCTCGGCGCGCAGCTCCTCGTACAGGCCGGCGACTTCCGGCAGCTGGGCGAGGCGGCGGTTGCCGGCGAGCATCGCCAGGAAGCGCTGGAACGCCTCGCTGGCGGCGGGCGGCGCGAGCAGCGCCACCGCGTCGGCATCCGACAGGCGCGGATCGCCGAGCAGCGCCGCGACCTGCGGATCGGCCGCCACGCGCGCGGCGAAGGCGAGCGCCTGCGACCACGCCGGGAAGGCGTTTTCGTCGCGCGCCACCGCGAAGGCGGCGCGGGCGTACGGACGGGCGAGGGTCAGCGTCTGGCTCATCGGGTCGATGCGTCCTTAGGCGAGCTCGGCGGCGAGCTCGTCGAGCAGCGCCTTGTGCGCGTTCTGGTCGATCTCGCGGCGCAGCAGCTTCTCGGCGCCGGCGACCGCCAGCGTCGAGACCTGGCGGCGCAGGTCCTCGCGCGCGCGGTTGGCCGCGGCGGCGATCTCCGCTTCGGCCAGCGCCTTCTGGCGGGTGGCTTCGGCGATGGCGTCCTGCTTGGCCGCGTCGATGATCTGGTTGGCGCGCTGGTGCGCCTGCTCGATGATCTCGTTGGCCTTGGCGCGCGCCTCGCGGAGCGCCTCGTTGGCCTTGTCCTGCGACTGCGCGAGGCTCTTCTGCGCGTTGTCGGCGGCGGCCAGGCCTTCGGCGATCTTCTGCTGGCGTTCCTCGATGGCCGCGATGATCGGCGGCCAGCCGAACTTCATCACCAGCCAGGCGACCGCGAAGAACGCGAGGCCCTGAATGACGAGGGTAAGGTTGGGTAGCATGGCTCGCTCCTGAGGCCGGCGGCGCGTGCCGCCGGCGTGATGCTTTCCGCGTTGCGGCTTAGGCCAGCTTGGACAGCAGCGGGTTGGCGAACAGCAGCAGCAGCGCGATCGCGACGCCGATCATCGGCACGGCGTCGAGCAGGCCGGCGACGATGAACATCTTGGTCTGCAGCATCGGGGTCAGCTCCGGCTGGCGCGCCGAGCCCTCGAGGAACTTGCCGCCGAGGATGGCGAAGCCGATGGCGGTGCCGAGTGCGCCCAGGCCGATCAGCAGGCCGGCGGCGATGACGGTGAACTTCAGGACTTCGGCGACGAGGGTGGCGTGATCCATGGTGGTGCTCCGGTTGAATCCAATTGCTGGAAGGTGAAGGGAACGGCTGGAAGTGGAACGTGTTGAAGCGGGTGCGTCAGTGGCTTTCGGCCGCCATGCTCAGGTAGACGATGGTGAGCATCATGAAGATGAAGGCCTGCAGCGTGATCACGAGGATGTGGAACGCGGTCCAGCCGAAGCCGGCGATGAATTGCATCACGCCCATCGGCCAGGTGCCGAGGCTCGCGAGCGAGGAGTTCAGCGTCATCAGCGCGATCAGGATGAAGATCAGCTCGCCGGCGTACATGTTGCCGAACAGTCGCAGCGACAGGCTGAGCGGGCGCACGCCCTCCTCGATCACGCGCAGCAGCAGGTTGGCCGGCGCGAGCAGGAGCTTCATGCCGGTGCCGTGCGCGTGGAACGGCGCGGTGAAGATTTCCCTGGTGAAGCCGCCGACGCCCTTGTGGCTGATGCCGAACACCTGGATCAGCAGGAAAACCGCCAGCGCGAGGCCGAGGGTGGTGTTGAGGTCGGCGGTCGGCACCACGCGCAGGTAGGCGTGCTCCGGATCCGCTCCCGCGGCGACGTGCCCGGCCTTCCATGCCCACGGCAGGAAGTCCACCGGGACCATGTCGAGGAAGTTCATCATGAACACGAGGCAGAAGATCGTGATCGACAGCGGCGCGATCAGCTTGCTGCGGCCGTGGAAGGTCTCGCGCACGAGGCCGTCGACGAAGCCGACGATGATCTCGACGAAGGTCTGGAACTTGCCCGGCACGCCGGCGGTGGCCTTGCGCGCGCTGCGCACGAAGAAGAACACGAACAGCAGCGACAGCAGGGCGGTGAAGATCAACGTGTCGACGTTGAGCTTCATGAAGTCGCCATTGCCCACGCTCACCTGCCAGAAGGTCAGGTGGTGGTTGATGTATTCGGTCGAACCGCCGGTTGCCGCTTCAGCGCTCACGTTTCAGTCCTGCTGCCGCTGTTGAGGTGGTTGACGCAGATTCAGTCCAACGAGGTAGGCCAGCACGCCGGCCGCCAGCCCGCCCGCCACCGGGAGGGGCGGCAGGCCCCAGGCGCCCAGGGCGAGTGCGACGACGCCCAGCGTCACCAGCCACTTCCCCATCACGCCGAGGAGCAGGCGGGCGAACGCCAGGCGCGCCGGCTGGATCCCGCCGGCGAACGACACCCTCGCCGCCACCGCGTGACCCGCCGCCATCGCCAGGCCGCCCACCGCCACGCCCAGCGCCGGCCGCCAGCCCTGCACCAGGCAGAGGGCGGCCACCGCCCCGACCGCGGCGATCTCGACGGCGATCGCGCGCGCTGCTGCGCTGCGACCTGCGGCAATGGGATCGTGCACGGTGGAGGCTTGCGGGAGGCGGGCGGAAAACGGCCCTGCGAAGCCGCAAAAGTAGAGCAGCGGCGAGAATTTGCCGGCAACCGCCGGAGGCCCATCCGGGCGGGGGCCGGGGCGCCCGCGGCCGCCCGGCCCTGTTCATGGAACCTTTGCCGGGCCGGCCGGTCCGATCCTGCGGCCCGCCTCCTTCCTCGTCGTCCCGGGGCAGGCCCTGGAGCCCCGACCGCCCGGCCGGGGCTTCGCTTTTTCAGGCCGGCTTCTTCGGCAGGTAGAGGTCGGTGATGGTGCCTTCCCAGGCCTCGGCCGCCATGCCGACCGATTCGCTCAGGGTCGGATGCGGGTGGATGGTGTGGCCGATGTCGGCCGCCTCGGCGCCCATCTCGATCGCCAGCGCGACCTCGGCGATCAGGTCGCCCGCATGCACGCCGACGATGCCGCCGCCGATCACCCGGTGGGTGGCCTCGTCGAACACCAGCTTGGTGAAGCCCTCGGTGCGGTCCAGCCCGATCGCGCGCCCGGACGCGGCCCACGGGAACTTGCCGACGCCGACCTTCAGGCCCTTCGCCTTCGCCTCGCCTTCGGTGACGCCGACCCAGGCGATCTCCGGGTCGGTGTAGGCCACCGACGGAATCACCCGCGCGACCCATTCGCGCTTCACGCCGGCGGCGACTTCGGCGGCGAGCTTGCCCTCGTGGGTGGCCTTGTGCGCCAGCATCGGCTGGCCGACCAGGTCGCCGATCGCGAAGATGTGCGGCACGTTGGTGCGCATCTGCGCGTCGACCGCGATGAAGCCGCGCTCGCCGACCCGCACGCCGGCCTTATCGGCATCCAGCTTGCCGCCGTTGGGCGCGCGGCCGACGGCGACCAGCACGCGGTCGTAGAGCTTGCCCTCTGGCTGGCTCTCGCCCTCGAAGGTGCAGGCGATGCCGTTCTTCTGCGCCTTCGCCTCCACCACCCTGGTCTTCAGGTGCACGGCGACGCCCTGCTGCTTCAGCCGCTGGGCGAGCGGGCGCACCAGGTCGGCGTCGGCGCCGGGCATCAGCTGCGCGGCCAGCTCGACCACCGTGACCTGGCTGCCGAGGGCGCGGTACACCGTCGCCATCTCCAGGCCGATGATGCCGCCACCGACCACCAGCAGCTGCTTGGGGATGTCGGCGAGGTCCAGCGCATCGGTCGAATCCATCATCCGCGGGTCGTCCCACGGGAAGCCCGGCAGCTTCAGCGCCTGGCTGCCGGCGGCGATGATGCAGTGCTCGAAGCGCAGCAGCTGCGTGCCCTGCCCGCCTTCGATTTCCAGTTCGTGCGGCGAGACGAAGCGCGCGCTGCCGGTGACGGTGCGCACCTTGCGCTGCTTCGCCATCGTGGCCAGGCCCCTGGTGAGCTGGCCGACCACCTGGTCCTTGTAGGCGCGCAGCTTGTCGAGCGCGATCTTCGGCTTGCCGAAGTCGACGCCGTACGCGCTCGCGTGCTTCGCCTCGTCGATCACCGCCGCCGCGTGCAGCAGCGCCTTCGACGGGATGCAGCCGACGTTGAGGCAGACGCCGCCGAGGCTGGCGTAGCGCTCGACCAGCACCGTGTCGAGGCCGAGGTCGGCGGCGCGGAACGCGGCGGTGTAGCCGCCGGGGCCCGCGCCGATGACGACCATCGCGCACTCGATGTCGGCCTTGCGGCCGCTGCCGGCGGCGGCCTGCGGCGCGGCGGCCGGGCGGGCGCTTTCCGCGGCGGCCGGCTGCTGCGCGGGCGCGGCTTGCGGGGCGGGAGCCGGCTTCGGCGCGCCCGCACCGGTTGCGGCCGGCGCGCGCGCCGCGGCGCCGCCTTCCGCCTCCAGCACCGCGATCACCGAGCCGGCGCTCACCGTGTCGCCGACCTTGACCTTCAGTTCGGCGACCTTGCCGGCGGCGCTCGACGGTACTTCCATCGTCGCCTTGTCGGACTCCAGCGTGACCAGCCCCTGGTCGACCTTGACCGTGTCGCCGACCGCGACCAGCAGCTCGATCACCGGCACGTCGTCGTGGCCGCCGATGTCGGGCACCTTCACTTCGATCTTGTTCGTCATCGCCGGTTCCTGTGGGTCGATGCCCCTGTCACAGCAGTGCCCGGCGCATGTCGCCGAGCAGCTGGGCGAGATAGGCGGCGAAGCGCGCGGCGGCGGCGCCGTCGATCACGCGGTGGTCGTAGCTCAGCGACAGCGGCAGCATCAGCCGCGGCTGGAACTGGCTGCCGTCCCAGACCGGCTTCATCGCGGTCTTCGACACGCCGAGGATGGCGACTTCCGGCGCGTTGACGATCGGCGTGAACGCGGTGCCGCCGATGCCGCCGAGCGAGCTGATCGAGAAGCAGCCGCCCTGCATGTCGTTGGGCGACAGCTTGCCCTCGCGCGCCTTCGCGGCGAGCTCGGCGGTTTCCCCCGCGATCTCGAGCACGCCCTTGCGGTCGCAGTCGCGGATCACCGGCACGACCAGGCCGTTGGGCGTGTCGGCGGCGAAGCCGATGTGGAAATACTGCTTCAGCGTCAGCGTGCCGCCGCTGGGATCGAGCGAGGCGTTGAAGGTCGGGAACTTCTGCAGCGCGGCGACCGAGGCCTTGATGATGAAGGCGAGCATGGTCAGCTTGGCGCCGTCCTTGCGCCTGGCCTGCTCGGCGTTGAGGGCGACGCGCAGCGCTTCCAGCTCGGTGACGTCGGCGTCCTCATGCTGGGTGACGTGCGGGATCATCGCCCAGTTGCGCGCGAGGTTGGCGCCGGACAGCTTCTGGATGCGGGTGAGCTCGCGCGTCTCGACCGGGCCGAACTTGCTGAAGTCGATCTTCGGCCATGGCAGCAGGCCGGGCCCGCCGCCCGCCGCCGGCATCGCCGCGCCAGCGCCACCCTGCAGCGCGCCCTTGACGAACTTCTGCACGTCCTCGCGGGTGATGCGGCCGCCGCGCTCGCTGCCCTGCACCTGCGCCAGGTCCACGCCGAGCTCGCGCGCGAACAGGCGCACCGCCGGGCTGGCGTAGGGCACCTTGTCGGGCAGCACCGCGTCGGCGTCGAAGCGCTGCAGCGGCTGGCCGGCGCCGAGCGGGGCGGCGTGCGTGCCGGTCGCCGAATGCTGCGCGATCGAGGCCTGCGCCAGGCGGTCCGGCTGCGCCGGCACGTCGGCCGGATCCACCTGCGTGCCGGTTTCCGCGGCGCGCACCCTCTCCTGCGGCGGCAGCGGCTCGGCGCGCGCGGGTGGCGCGGCCTGCGGTTGCTGCGCCTGCTGCGGCGCGGCCTGCTTCGCCGGCTCCGCGGCGGACGGCGCCGGCGCGGCCGCATCCCCGGCCGCTTCGACCAGCGCGACCACGCTGCCCTGCGAAACCGTGTCGCCGACCTTCACCCGGAGCTCACGCACCACGCCGCCGAACGGCGCCGGCACTTCCATCGTCGCCTTGTCCGATTCCAGCGTGACCAGCCCCTGGTCGGCCTGGATGGTGTCGCCGACCGCGACCAGCAGCTCGATCACCGGCACGTCCTCGTGGCCGCCGATGTCCGGGACGCGTGCTTCCTTCAACTCGGCCATGCGGGGCTCCGGCGTGCAGGGGATCGCTATTGTGGCCGCCCGCGACGCGGCGCGCCAACCGCACGCCGGCGCAGGGCGCGCCGGCCGCGAACGCGGCCACTGCCGGCGAGCGCCTGCAGGACGGGCGAGCCAGCATGTCCCAGCCGTTGCCTCCCGCATCGCCGCTTGCGCCACGGCCACGACTTCCGGCATCCGACCTCTGGCACTGCAACCCGGCGCGCGCGCGTCGCATCGTAGGCAGTGCACCCGCACTGCACTGGAGATCGCCATGCGCTGCCTCCACCACGTCTTCCTGCGCGGCGGACTCGCGCTGCTCCTGCTGGCCGGCGCCGGCCTCGGCGCGTGGTCGCTGCCGGCCTCGTCCTGCCAGGTGGCGCAGGCCGACGCGCACGCGCCCGCCACGCGCGCGCACTGCTGAAGCCCGTTCACGGCGTCGGGCACGCCCGGCCGCTAGGGTGCGGCCATGCCCGAAGGTCCGTCGATCGTCATCCTCAGGGAAGAAGCGGCGAAGTTCGTCGGCCAGGTGGTCCGCGAGGTCGGCGGCAACAGCCGCCAGGACATCCAGCGCATGGCCGGCCAGCGGGTGCGCGCGATCCGCAGCTGGGGCAAGCATTTCCTGGTCGCGTTCGACGGCTTCGCGCTGCGCGTGCACTTCATGCTGTTCGGCCGCTACCGCATCGATGCGCTGAAGGAGAACGCCAGCCCGCGCCTGAGCCTGCGCTTCGACAACGGCGAGCTGAACCTGTACGCCTGCTCCGTGCAGTTCATCGAGGGCGACCTCGACGACGCCTACGACTGGAGCGGCGACGTGATGGCCGATGCCTGGGACCCGAAGCAGGCGCGGCGCAAGCTGAAGGCGCGCCCGACGATGCTGGCGGCCGACGCGCTGCTCGAGCAGGACATCTTCGCGGGCGTCGGCAACATCATCAAGAACGAAGTGCTCTGGCGCATCCGCGTGCATCCGGAAAGCACCATCGGGGCGCTGCCGCCGCGCAAGCTCGGCGAGCTCATCGCCCAGGCACGCGACTACAGCTTCGACTTCCTCGCATGGAAGAAGGCGTTCGTGCTGCGCAAGCACTACCAGGTGCACACCCAATCCACCTGCCCGCGCGACGGCAACAAGCTCACCTGGCGCAAGCAGCTCGGCGAAAAGCGCCGGCGCGCGTTCTTCTGCGAGCTGTGCCAGGTGCTGTACCGCGAGGCCGCCGACGCCGCCGGCGTGGCGGCCGCGGCCGCGGCGACACCGGCGGCGAAGCGCCGCGCGGGGGCCGCGGGAAACGACATCGCGCGACCGGCGGCCAAAACCGGCGCCGCCAGGCGGGCTGCCATGCCGGCGAAGGCGCCCGGCAAGCGAGCCCCGAACACGGCGCGCAAGCAGCCCGCGGCGAAAGCGCCCGGCAAGCGCGCCCCGGCGAAAACGGCGCGCAAGCGGCCCGCGGCGGAAACG
>JBQCFN010000047.1:0-4265 GCA_051959035.1 Lysobacteraceae bacterium
TGGCAGATCACCCAGCTCGCGCGCCATCCCGCGCGGCCGTACACCAACGACTACATCCGCATCGCCTGCGACGAGTTCCAGGAACTCGCCGGCGACCGCGCCTATGCCGACGATGCCGCGATCGTCGGCGGCCTCGGCCGCATCGGCGGGCGCAGCGTGGTGATCATCGGCCACCAGAAGGGCCGCGACACCAAGAGCAAGATCAAGCGCAACTTCGGCATGCCGCGCCCCGAGGGCTACCGCAAGGCGCTGCGCCTGATGAAGCTGGCCGAGCGCTTCGGCCTGCCGATCCTCACCTTCATCGACACGCCCGGCGCGTATCCCGGCATCGGCGCCGAAGAGCGCGGCCAGTCCGAGGCCATCGCGCGCAACCTGCTGGAGATGGCCGAACTGCGCGTGCCGATCGTGTGCACGGTGATCGGCGAAGGCGGTTCCGGCGGCGCGCTGGCGATCGGCGTCGGCGACCGCACGGTCATGCTCGAGTACAGCACCTATTCGGTGATCACGCCCGAGTCCTGTTCCTCGATCCTGTGGCGCAGCACCGACAAGGCGAAGGACGCGGCCGAATCGCTGGCGCTCACCGCGCCGCGGCTGAAGCAGCTCGGCCTGATCGACAAGGTCGTGCGCGAGCCGATCGGCGGCGCGCACCGCAACCCGACCCAGATGGCGAAGCGGCTCAAGGCCGTGCTGCTCAACGAGCTGGACGCGCTGGAACCGGTGCCGGTCGCCGAGCTCCTGCAGCGCCGCTACGAGCGCCTGCGCAGCTACGGCGCCTACGAGGCGGCGTAAGCCCCACGCGCGCCATGCCAGCGCAGGGCGCGCTCCCCGCAGGCCTGTTCGACGACGCCGACCAGCCGCTGCTGGTCGGCTACAGCGGCGGGCTCGATTCGACCGTGCTGCTGCACGCGCTCGCCGCCACGCCGGCGGTGCGCGTCCGCGGCCTGCGCGCGCTGCACGTGCACCACGGGCTGCATCCCGACGCGGACGCGTGGGCCGCGCATTGCGAACGCGCGTGCGCCGCGCTCGGCGTGCCGCTGGCGGTGGCGCGCGTCCACGTCGGCGGCCGCGGCGAAGGCCCCGCGCGCGACGCCCGCCACGCGGCCTTCGCCGCCCACCTGCGCGCGGGCGAGGTGCTCGCCCTCGCCCACCATCGCGACGACCAGGCCGAGACCTTCCTGCTGCGCGCGCTGCGCTGCTCCGGCGTCGACGGCCTGGGCGCGATGCGGCGCTGGCGGCCGTTCGCGCACGCTGCGCTGTGGCGGCCGTTGCTGGACGTGCCGCGCGCGGCCCTGCGCGACTACGCGACGCTGCATCGCCTGCGCTGGATCGAGGATCCGTCCAACGCCGACACCACGCCCGACCGCAACTTCCTGCGCCACGCCGTGCTGCCGCTGCTGCGGCAGCGCTGGCCGCACACGGAAGCGGCCCTCGCGCGCAGCGCGGCGCTGCAGGCGGAAGCGGCCGCGCTGCTCGACGCGGAGGACGCCGCGCTGCTCGCCGTGGCCGATGCGGGTGGCGGGCACACGCTCGACCTGCGCGTGCTGCGCGCCTGGCCGGCGGCGCGCCGCGCGCGCGTGCTGCGGCGCTGGCTCGCCCGGCTTGGCCTGCCGCCGCTGCCCGCGCACGGCCTGGCCGCGGTCGAACGCGAATTGCTGCCGGCGCGCGCCGACGCGGACGCGCGCTTCGCCTGGGCGGGCGCGGAACTGCGCAAGTGGCGCGCGTGCCTGCATGCGGACTGGCGGCGTCCGCCGCTGCCCGCCGGATGGGAAGCGGAGTGGGACGGCCGCGCGCCGCTCGCCCTGCCGACCGGCGACCGGCTGGCACTGCTGCCCGGGCCGTCGCGCGACGACGGCTCCATCGCGTGCGGCTTCGATCCGCCGCTGCGCGCCGGCGCCCGCCGCGGCGGCGAACGCATCCGCCTGCCCGGGCGCACGCACTCGCACGCCCTCAAGCACGTGCTGCAGGAGCAAGGCGTGCCGCCGTGGACGCGCGAGCGCCTGCCGCTGCTGCGGGACACCGCCGGGCGCCTGCTGGCCGCGGGCGACGTGGCCTGCGACGCGGAGTTCGCCGGCTGGCTGCAGGTGCGTGGCCTGCGGCTGGCGTGGATGCGCGATCCGCCGCGGCCACCCGCTCCCGCGTCCCCCGGGCCGCCGCGATGACATCCGACGCCACCGGCGCCCGCGCCGCGATTGACCCGTTCCCACCGCCCCCGCACACTTCGCCCATGGCGCGCACTCCCGAGTCCCCGCAGCCCTCCCCGGTCGCCGATTTCGAGGCCTCGCTCGACGAACTCGAGCAACTGGTCGAGAAGATGGAGCACGGCGACATGAGCCTGGAGGAGTCGCTCGCCGCCTACGAGCGCGGCGTCGGCCTCTACCGCAAGTGCCAGGGCGCGCTGGAACAGGCCGAACTGCGCGTGCGCCTGCTCAGCGATCCCGAGCAGCCGGCCAGCGCCGAACCGTTCCCCCCCGCCGGCGATGCCTGACCGGCACGACCCGGCCGCGCGCGTCGCCGCCTGGCGCGCGCGCAGCGAGACCGTGCTCGCCGCGCTGCTGCCGCCCGCCGACGCCTCGCCGCACCGCCTGCACGCGGCCATGCGCCACGCCACGCTCGGCGGCGGCAAGCGCATGCGGCCGCTGCTGGTGTACGCGGCCGGCAACGCGTTCGGCGCCGACGACGCCGCGCTCGACGCGCCCGCCGCCGCGGTCGAACTGGTCCACGCCTATTCGCTGGTCCACGACGACCTGCCGGCGATGGACGACGACAGCCTGCGCCGCGGCCGGCCGACGGTGCACGTCGCCTTCGACGAGGCGACCGCGATCCTCGCCGGGGACGCGCTGCAATCGCTCGCCTTCGAGGTATTGGCGGACGCGCCCGTCGGCGCGGCCCAGCGCGTGGCCATGCTGCGCGAGCTGGCGGTCGCCGCCGGCGCGCGCGGCATGTGCGGCGGCCAGGCGCTCGACATCGACGCGACCGGCCAGGCCGGCGCCATCGACGCACCCGCGCTGCAACGCCTGCACGCGCTGAAGACCGGCGCGCTGCTGCGCGCGTCGGTGCGGCTGGGCGCGCTCGCCGCCGGGGTCGACGACGCCACGATCGCCGCGCTCGACCGGTTCGCCGACGCGCTCGGCCTCGCGTTCCAGATCCGCGACGACCTGCTCGACGTGGAATCCGACAGCGCCACCCTCGGCAAGACCGCCGGCAAGGACGCCGCGCAGGCGAAGGCGACCTTCCCCGCCCTGCTCGGCGCGGAGGCCTCGCGCGCGCGGCTCGACGCACTGGCCGCGACCATGCGCGATGCGCTGGCGCCCTTCGGCGGGCGCGCGGCCCTGCTGGCGATGCTCGGCCGCGAGGCGATCGACCGCACGCGCTGAGCGCACGCGTGCGCCGCGGCGCGCCGGGGGTGCCGCCCCTGTCATCGAGCAATGCGCGCGCGGCGCCGGATGCGGCGCGTGGATGCCGCCTTGACACCCCCACGCGGCGCAACGGATGCTCGGCCGGGGGCGCCCGGCGGGCGCAGGGGGATCGCGGTGCGCTGGCACCATTCACTGCTGTCGTCGCTGGAGGCGGCCTTTGCCTGGCTGGGCGCGAGCTTCGTCGACCGCTGGGGCCGGCTGGAGCGCTTCTACCGCCGCCCGTTCGCGCGCATCGCGCTGCGCCTGGGCTTCCTGTTCTATCCGCTGCTGGCGCTGTGCGCGCTCGGCTGGCTCGGCTGGGACTGGAGCCACGACCGCAACCTCGATTCCGCCGAGGACGCGGTGTTCGACCAGGTGATCAAGCTGCGGCCGTGGGAACCCAAGCCGTCGGGGCGCGTGGTCGTGGTCGAGATCGACGACTGCTCGATCGCGAGGGAAGGGCCGTGGCCGTGGAGCCGGCAGCAGCACGCCGACCTGCTCGACGCGCTCGACCGCGCCGGCGTGCGCGCGGTCGGCTACGACGTGCTGTTCGCGGAAGCCTCGCGCGCGGATCCGCTCGGGGACCAGACGCTCGAGGCGATGGCCGCGGGCGGCAACGGCCGCTTCGTGTTCGGCTCCACCCGCGCGCCCGATGCCTTCGCCGACGCGGCCGGGGCGACGCCGGCCGACCGTGCGCCGAACGCGTTCGCGACCACCGCGCATCCGCGGCGCCCCGGCCCGCGCATCGCGCTGCTGCCGCCCTACGGCGCGGCGATGGCCCGGCACGGCGCGCTGCTCGACATGACCCGCGACGCCGACGGCATCATCCGCGACGTGCCGCTGCGCGCCGAAGCGGGCGACTGGGCCCTG
>JBQCFN010000048.1:0-4642 GCA_051959035.1 Lysobacteraceae bacterium
GGTTGCGCTCGAGCGCTGCGTCGAGCTCGCGCCGCAGCGCGCGGTCGCCGCGGCGCACGCCCATCGACACGTCGAACACCATCGGCAGGCGCGGACCGTCCAGCCAGGGCGTCACCGGCACCAGCACCAGCGGCGTCGACGCGCGCGCGGCGAACCAGCCGGCGGTCGGCCCCCACACCAGCGCCACGTCGACGTCGCCACGCGCGACCGCGTCGATGATCGGCGCCTGCGGCGCGGCATCGCGGTAGTCGCCGTACACCGGGTAGCCGCGCACGTTGTCGACGATGCCGCGCCGCGCCAGCGCCTCGGCCGGCGGCGTGTTGGCGCCGTCGTCGCCGACCAGCTGCACCGCCACGGTGAGGCTGCGCAGGCGCGGGTCGTCGAAACCGTGCAGGTCGCCGAGGTGGCGGTCGGCGCGGCTGACGAACATGTACCCGGAGCGGTAGTACGGATCGGTGGTGCCGGCCATGCCGATGCTGCTGGCGATGCCGGGGATCACGTCGCACGTGCCGGCGTTGAGCGTGTTGCGGATCATGCCGCGGCGCTGCGCCCACCAGGTGTAGCGCACGCTGGCGCCGAGGTCCTTCGCGAGCAGTTCGACGATGCGGTTCTCGAAGCCCTCGCCGGCGGCGTTGGAGAACGGCAGGTTGTTCGGGTCGGCGCACACGCGCAGCTCGCGGGCGTGGGCACCCGCGCACACCAGCAGGCCGAGCAGGAGCGCGGTCGCGGACAGGCGCCTCATGGCACCACCACCACGCCCCACGGCTTGCCGCCGGTCTTGACCGTCGCCTCGAGCTTGCCGCTTTCGAGGTCGACCACGGTGACGTCGCCGGACAATCCATTCGCCGCATACAGGCGGCTGCCGCCCGGCGCGACGGCCACGCCCCAGTCGCGGCTGCCGGCGGGCAGGTAGCGGCGGACCGAGAAATCGCGCGTTTCGATCTCGGCGACGCCATTGCCGCGGCCCAGCGCGACGTAGCTGCGTTGCGGCCCGAGCGCGATGCCGACCGCCTGCACCGTGTCGGGCGCGCGCGGGTCGCGGTCGAAGTCGATGGTGTGGACGACGCGGCGCGTGGCCATGTCGAACACCGCGACCGTCGCGCGGGTTTCCGAACTCACCCACAGCTGGCGGCCGTCGGCGCTGAACTGCGCGTCGCGCGGGCGGGTGCCGACCATCACGCTGTCGACCAGGGTCGCGCTGGCGGCGTCGATGAAGTGGACGAGGCTGGCGCTTTCCGAGGTGCAGATGACCCAGCGCCCGTCCGGGCTCACCGCCATGCCTTCCGGCTCGCCGCCGACGGCGACGGTGTGGGCGATGCGCCGATGGGCGATGTCGACGAAGGACACCGCGCTGTCGTCCTCGTTGGCGACGTACAGCCACTTGCCGTCGGGGCTGAGCGCGAAGCGTTCGGGATCGGGCCCGGCCGGCAGGTGGTCGACCACGCGCCGGGTGGCGAGGTCGACGACGTCGATGCGGCCGTCGTTGCCGGCGGCGACGTACAGCGTGCGCCGGTCTGGCGCGAGCGCCATGCCGCGTGGCCGCTGGCCGACCGGGATGTCCGCCACCCGCGTCCAGTGCGGCGCGACGATGACGTGCACCACGTTCGCCTGCTCGTCGGAGACGTAGGCGGTTTCCGCGCGCGCCGCCAGCGGCAGCAGCGCCAGCAGCGCCACGCGCGCGAGGGCGTCACTCGTACGCATCGATGCGCTTCCTTCCGTCGGGCGCGAGCCGGCGCGCCAGCAACACCAGCCCCGCGCCCGCGTGGACCATGCCACCCGGGACCCACATCAGCAGGCCGGCCAGCTGCTGGTCCTCCGCCGGCGTGAGGCCGAAGGCGTCGAGGCCGCTGGCCGCGTAACCCGCGTACCAGGGGCTGGCGGAGAACGCCATCAGCGCGCCGAGCGCGCCGCTGATCGTCGCGGTGAAGAACAGGCAGCCGATCGCCAGGCCGAGCCGGCGCTCGCCGCGTCCGCACAGCATCGCCCACCAGAACAGCAGCGCCGTGCACAGGAACGACAGGTGCTGCAGCACGTGCCAGCCGTCGTGCGCGAGGGCGAGGTCGAACAGGCGCGGCGCATGCCACGCCCACAGCGCGATCGCCTGCAGCAGCGTCGCCGCCACCGGCGCGGTGAGCGCGCGCCACCCGGCGCCGACGACGTGGCCGCCCGACGCCAGTGCCAACCGCAGCGGCTGCGGGAACGCCCACAACGCGACCCCCAGCGGCCGCGCCAGCACCAGCAGCGGCGCCGCCGCCAGCATCAGCAGCTCGTGCTCGAGCATGTGCGCGGCGAACGAGCGCTCGCCCGCCGCGTGCAGCGGCGTCACCAGCGCGGCGGCGAGCACCAGCCAGCCGGCGAGGAAGTACAGCGCACTGCGCCGGTGCACCGCGGTCGCGGCGGAGCGCGCGCGCAGGCGCGCGTAGCCGGTCGCGAACCAGCACAGCGACACCAGCAGCGGCACCACCACCCAGCCGTCGAAGGTCCAGCCCGGCATGCCGGCGTGTTCGTGGCCGGCATGCGCCCAGGCGGCCCCCGCCACGAGCGCGAGGCCCGTCGCCAGCCAGCGTGCGCGCCTCATCCCGGACACGACGGCACCAGCAGGCCGGCCAGCGTCTGCCACGCCACCATCAGCGCGAACAGCGCCACCGCCAGCAGGCTCAGGTGGGCGACGAAGCGGCGCGTCCCGTGCGCACCCGGATCGGCGCGCGCCACCCGCCACGAGATCGCGCCGCCGACCGCCATCAGCGCCAGCGCGGCGATCCCCGCGTAGAGGTTGGCCGTGCCCATGCCGTTGCCGCAATGGAAATGCAGCGCATCGCCGATGCCCTGGTGCTGCACGGCCGCGCCGGCGAAGGCGGCGATCAGGCCCGCCCACGGCGCGAGCCGGGAGCGGCGGGGCGGCGGGGGTGCGTTCACAGCCATCGCGGCGTCCAGTAGATGACGAGGTAGATGACCACCCAGCTCCAGATGATGAAGTGCCAGTACAGCGCGTTGTCGGAGACGTCGCTGAACTTGCGGCCATCCACGTGCCTGGTCCACACCAGCGTGGTGAGGACCAGGGTGTCGAACACGTCGGTGGCGATGTGCACGGTGTGCAGCAGCAGCAGCGCCCACACGATCGAACCGTAGCCGTTCTGGTCCCAGCGCACGTTCATCGCCGCCAGCTCGAAACCGCGCAACGCCAGCATCGCCAGGCCCAGCAGGCTCATCAGGGTGAGCCCCCACTGCACGGCCGCCAGCTCCTGCCGGTGCGCGACCCGGTTGACCCAGGCGTTGGGCAGCTCGCTGAGCAGGCCGAGCAGCAGGAAGGCGGTCGCCCACGGCAGCGGCGGCGGCAGCGACGCCGGCGGCCAGGTGCGCTCGTACGGCAGCAGGTAGTAGTACGCGCCGATCGCCAGCACGAAGCCCATGCCCTCGATCAGCATGAAGCCGAGCACCCCCCACCAGCCGAGGCTGGTCGGCCCGAAGTTGTAGTCGGGCAAGGCGGCGAGGTCGCCGACGACGGTGGTGTCGCGCTTCATTTCTCCTGCGCTCCGCCGAGGCTGGGTTGCGAGCGCTTGGGCCAGAACCAGGCGGTGAGCGCGATCGCGATCGGGATCGACCCCCAGACCACGCCCCACGGCGAGAACACCGACCACATGAACATCAGCGTCATCGCCAGCGCCGACCACAGCGGCCAGATCGCCGGATCCGGCATGGCCCAGCGGGTGGCGGGGACCGCGTCCATCGGCGAGCTCAGCAGCGTCTCGCGCTTGTCGTGCGCCAGCCCGGTCATCACCGGCAGCGGCCGGTCGAGCGGCCACAGCGGTTCGCGGCCATCGGCGACCGGGATGTCGGCGAAGTTGTACGGCGGCGGCGGCGAGCGCGTCGCCCACGGCAGGTCGGGCGCGCCCCACGGGTTGTCGCCGGCCGCGCGCCCGCGCCCCGGCCGCAGCGCGAGCACGACGTTGACGGCGAACACGAGCACGCTGGCGGCGATCAGCCACGACCCGACCGAGGCCACCAGGTTGGGCAGCGACCAGCCGAGGTCGCCGGTGTAGGTGTAGACGCGCCGCGGCATGCCCATCAGCCCGAGCAGGTGCATCGGGAAGAAGGTCACGTTGAGGCCGATGAAGAACAGCCAGAACTGCAGCCGGCCGAGCCCTTCGCCGAGCATCTTCCCGGTGAACTTCGGGAACCAGAAGTACAGCGCCCCCATCAGCGGGAACACCGCCCCGCCGATCAGCACGTAATGCAGGTGCGCGACCACGAAGTAGGTGTCGTGCAGCTGCAGGTCCAGCGGCACCGAGGCCACCATCACCCCGGTCAGGCCGCCGATGACGAACAGCGCGAAGAAGCCGAGCACGTACAGCAGCGGCGTGGCGATGATCGGCTTCCCGCTCCACAGCGTGGCGATCCAGCAGAAGATCTGCACGCCGGTGGGGATCGCGATCAGCATGCTGGCGGCGGTGTAGAAGCTGTTGCCCAACGGCGGCAGGCCGGTGGCGAACATGTGGTGCACCCACAGGCCGAACGACAGGAAGCCGGTGGCCACCAGCGCCAGCACCATCGCGGTGTAGCCGAACACCGGGCGGCGGGCGAAGGTCTCGACGATCTGCGAGATCATCCCCAGCGCCGGCATGAAGATGATGTAGACCTCCGG
>JBQCFN010000049.1:0-2877 GCA_051959035.1 Lysobacteraceae bacterium
CCCACAGTCCCGCCGCCGGCGCGCGCACGAACGCGGTGCTGCCGCCGAATTGCTCCGCGAGCGCCGCGCGGACGTCGTCGAACAGCGCCCGGTCGAACGCGCGCCCGGCGTTGTCGCGCAGGGGCAGGAACAGCTGGACGAGGTGCATCAGGCGCCCAGGCGCCGCAGCAGCGCCATCGCCGCGGCCGGGTTGCGCTCCTTCGCCGCGCTGATGAAGTAGAGGAAGACCTCGCGCGGACCCGCCGCCGGTTCGGCCGGTGCGATGCGCGGCAGGTCGCCGGGATCGCCGCCGCGCGCCCATTCGCGCGCGCGTCCGGCCCAGCGGTCGAGCGCCTCGTCCGGATAGCCGGTGGCGATGTCCGCTTGCGCGCGCATCAGCCGCGCGTAGACGAACCCGGCGGTGACGTCGGCGAAGGAGGGGTGCTCGGTGGAGTCGGTGAACACCGTGGCGATGCCGTGGCGGCGGGCGAGGGCGATGTAATCGGCGTCCACGCAGGCCGGGTCGCGCACGTCGAGCACGTGGCGGATGCGCCGGCCCTCGATCTCCGCCGGCAGCATCGCCGCGAATTCGTCCAGCTCGCCGCGGTCGACCCGGCGGCCCTTCTCGAACTGCCACACGATCGGGCCGAACTTGTCGCCGAGCGTGGCGATGCCGGCGAGGAAGTCCTCGACCTGCGGACCGGTCCGGGTGAGCGCGCGCGCCATGGTGATGCGCTGCGGCGCCTTGGCCGAGAACACGAAGCCCTCCGGGGTCTCGTCGCGCCACTTCGCGTAGGTTGGCGGCTTCTGCGCGCCGTACCAGGTGCCGTTGATCTCGATTGCGCTGACGTGGCGGCTGGCGTACTCGAGCTCGCGCCGCTGCACGAGGCCTTTCGGATAGAAGTTGTCGCGCCACGGCGCGTAGGTCCAGCCGCCGATGCCGACGCGGATGCCTTCGACGGCGGCGGGCGGGCGATCGGGAAGGTCCATGCCGCGAGCTTAGCGCGGGTGTGGCGGATGGCACGTCGACGGGCGCCGGGTGGATGGGATACTCGGGCGTCTTCCTTCTCCCGCCGGGAGAAGGTGCCCGAAGGGCGGAGGGGTCGGGGCGGCAAGCGCGGGAAGTTCGTGCATTCCGGGCGGGTGCTGGCGCTGCGCCCGTGCCGGACCCACACCCCGCCCCTCTCCCGGGGGCGTGGGGCTCAACGCGGTCGATCGAAGGAGATGGTGATGGTGATCGAGGTGGGTCGTTCGCTGCTGTTGGCGGGTCTGTGCGCGGCGGTTGCGGCACCCGTGCACGCGCAGCCACTTGGGACGGCGCCCGCCGCGGCGGCGGCGCGCGATGCCCGGCCAGGTGCATTGCCGCCGCAGCTCGCCGACTTCGACGCCTACGTCGACACCGTGCGCAAGGCCTTCGAGGTGCCGGCGATCGCGGTCGCCATCGTCAAGGACGGCGAGGTGGTGCTCGAGCGCGGCTACGGCCCGCGCACCCTCGGCCGACCGGAGCCGGTCGACGCGCACACGCTGTTCGCCATCGCCTCCAACACCAAGGCCTTCACCGCCGCCTCGCTGTCGATCCTCGCCGACGAGGGCAAGCTCGCCATGGACGACCGCGTCATCGACCACCTGCCGTGGTTCCGCATGGCCGATCCGTACGTGACCCGGGAAATGCGCATCCGCGACCTGCTGAGCCACCGCAGCGGACTCAGCCTGGGCGCGGGCGACCTGCTGTACTGGCCGACCACCGACTACGGCACCGAGGAGGTCGCGCGGCGGCTGAAGGACGTGCCGCTGACCGGCGAGTTCCGCGGCCAGTACGCCTACGACAACATCCTGTTCGGCGTGGCCCAGCTCGTCGTCGAGCAGGCGAGCGGCATGTCGTACGAGCAGTTCCTGCAACAGCGCATCTTCGGGCCGCTCGGCATGACCGAGACGCGGTTCAACGCAGACCGCCTGCGGCCCGGCGACAACGTCGCCACCGGCTACGCCAAGGCCGACTCCGGCAAGCTCGCGCCGGCCTCGCTGCTGGCCTGGCGCAACGTGTCCGGCGCGGGCGGCATCTATTCCAGCGTCCACGACATGGCAAGGTGGATGCGCATGCAGCTGGCGGGTGGCCGCTACACCGATGCACTGGGCCAAGAGCAGCAACTCTTCAGCGCCAAGCGCCAGCAGGAGATGTGGTCGATCCTGACGCCGATGCCCATTGCCGAGCCGGCGGTGCCGGAACTCGCCGCGGCCAGGCCCAACTTCCTCGGCTATGGCGAAGGCTGGGACCTGTCCGACTACCGCGGCCGCAAGCTCGCCTGGCACACCGGCGGCTGGCCCGGGATGGTGTCGCGGCTGACGCTGGTGCCGCAGGAACAGGTCGGCGTGATCGTGCTGACCAGCCAGGAAGCCGGCGGCGCGTTCAACGCGGTGACCCTGCGCGTGCTCGATGCCTACCTCGGCGCGCCGAGGACCGACTGGGCCGCCGCCTACGCCGCCGCGCTGGCGAAGCAGCGCGGCAAGGCGGACGAGGACTGGAAGAAGCACCTGGCCGCGCGCGACGCCCACTCGAAGCCATCGCTGCCGCTGGCGGCCTACGCCGGCACCTACCGGGACCCGTGGTACGGCGACGTCACGATCACGATGGAAGCCGGCAAGCCCGTGCTGCGCTTCAGCCACACGCCGCAACTGGTCGGCGACCTGTCGCACTGGCAGCACGACACCTTCGTGGTGCGCTGGCGCGACCGCAGGCTCAACGCCGATGCCTTCCTCGCCTTCGCGCTCACCCCGGACGGCAAGCTGCGCGAGGCGCGGATGGAACCGATCTCACCGCTGACCGACTTCAGCTTCGACTTCCAGGACCTGCGCCTGGCCCCCGTCGCCACGCAGCCGCAATAGCCCCGCCGGGGCGGC
>JBQCFN010000050.1:0-6671 GCA_051959035.1 Lysobacteraceae bacterium
CTCGACGGCGTACACGACTCCTGCCGACGACTTCGCGACATAATCCGAGCTGTAGATTATTCTTCCGTCAGCTATCCCTCGTTTCAGGCTGATACCGAAGGCCGCCTCGACTTTACTGGCCGCAGCCTGCACATCCTCTCCGAAGGCGACTCCTCCCGGCAATCGAAGAGCCAAGGCAGTATCTCGGCTGTTAGCCGAGACCTTGGACAAAGCCCCTTCAAAAAAAACGTACCTTCGCCCCTGCGCATCGCGGGCGGAACAATCGAGTAATTTTGGCGGCGAACCGCAGTCATTCGACTTAAAAATACTCATATCTCCAGGGACACCACCGATCGGCACCACCCCCAAATCAAGCGACTTTGAATGGCCGCTATCGACTGCCGCCCAGGTGGCCGAAACAGCAAGGCATCCAAAGAACAAGCTGATTTTCGAGACGAGCTTCACTTTGTTTCTCCATTTAGAGGTCCGACCGAATCACGACTTCTTTTCCGGCGGCGGAGGAAGCCGAGGGAGCGGGTCGACAACCTCGCCACCTGCGCTCCTCGGAGCGGGGCTATCGATACGTACTTCAAAATGCAAATGAGAATCTCCAGCTTTAGGCGTATTGCCAGTCCTTCCAACTGTTCCGATCTCGTCCCCTGCTTTAACGGTATCTCCCGCCTTTACAGTTGTAGTGCCCAGATGTGCAGATTGGGTGTACACACCGCCACCATGATCAATGACGACCTGCCCCCGGCGCTTCGCGTAGCCGCTAGCCTAAGCGCGGAAAGCGGCAGGAAAAAAGGCGATTCTTTATCACCTGGTGAGTGGCGGTCACCGTTGCTGGCGTGCCACGCTGCCCGGTCGGCAGAGGCCCCCGATTTCAGCCACCTGGCGTCGTCGCCTGTCGCTCAGTCGAAAGAGTGACCCCGATCGCGAAACCCCAGCGACGCGGCCGCCCCTCAAGTCACCGCCGCGCGCGCCGTTAACCCCTACGACCTCCCGCGCCCGCCCTGCGGGCATGAGCCGCGCCATGATCGAAATCCCGCTGCAGCCGGACCTGGGCATCGAGCATGTCGCCGAGCTGCAGGCGACGCTGATGCCGCACCTGGAGGCCGCCGAGCCGGTGGTGCTCGACGGCGACCAGGTGTCGCGCGTGCACACCGCCGGGTTGCAGCTGCTGCATGCCTTCATGCGCGACCGCGCGGCGCGCGGTTGCGAGACCACCCTTGCCACGCCCTCGCCGACGCTGGCGCAGGCCGCGCGCGACCTTGCGCTCGCGGTCAGCCTCGGCGTCGACGCCCCCCACGGAGAAGCCCAGTGAGTGCCCGCCTGCTGATCGTCGACGATTCCACCTCCATGCGGCAGATGGTCGCGTTCGCGCTGAGTTCGGGCGGCTACACGGTCGAGCAGGCCGAGGACGGCCAGGCGGCGCTGGACATCGCGCGCGGGCAGCGCTTCGACGCGGTGGTGACCGACGTCAACATGCCGCGCATGGACGGGATCGAGCTGATCCGCCAGCTGCGCCAGCTGCCGACCTACAAGTTCACCCCGCTGCTGATGCTCACCACCGAGTCGGGCGCCGACAAGAAGATGGAAGGCAAGGCCGCCGGCGCGACCGGCTGGCTGGTCAAGCCGTTCGATCCCGAGCAGCTGCTCGCGACCGTGCGCAAGGTGCTCGGCTGACGCCAGCCGCGTCCCCTTCCCGTCCCCGCAGCAGCCCAGCGACAGGCGCCTTCCGATGGACATCCGCCAGTTCCACGCCGCGTTCTTCGAGGAGAGCCGCGAGAACCTTTCCGCGATGGAAAGCGGCCTGCTCGCGCTCGAATCCGGCAGTGCCGACGGCGAGACCATCCACGTGGTGTTCCGCGCCGCGCATTCGATCAAGGGCGGCGCGGCCACCTTCGGCTTCACCTCGGTCACCGACCTGACCCACCTGCTGGAGACGCTGCTCGACGAGGCGCGCGCGGGCAAGCGCACGCTCGGCAGCGAGGAGATCGGCGCGCTGCTCGCCTCGGTGGACGTGCTGCGCGGCCTGCTGGGCGCGGCCGAGCACGGCGATGCGATCGACGAGGTCGGGCTGGCGCGCGCCCGCGGCGGGCTGGAAAAAATCCTCAAGGGCGACGCCGCCGCCACGCAGGCCGCGGGCGCGGCGACGGCCGACGCCGCGCCTGAGCGCTGGCAGATCGGCTTCAGGCCGGCCGCGTCGCTGTTCATGAGCGGCAACGATCCGCTGCGCATCCTGCGCGAGCTCGGCCGCCACGGCGAACTCGGCGTGACCTGCCTCGACGAGCGCGTGCCGGCGTTCGCCTCGATCGATCCCTACGAGGCCTACCTCGCCTGGGACCTGACCCTGCCCGGCGACGTGCCGCGCGCGGCCATCGACGAGGCCTTCGCCTGGGTCGAGGACCAGTGCGAGCTGACCATCCAGGCGATCGCGGCGCAGCCGAAGGCGGCGCTGGCCGAAGCGGTGGCGGCGGCGACCGGCGGCGCGGACGGCGGCAACGTCGCCCAGTTCTCCCAGCGCGCGTCGGACACCGATGGTTCGATTCGCGTGGCGGTGACCAAGGTCGACGCGCTGATCAACCTCGTCGGCGAGCTGGTCATCACCCAGGCGATGCTGCGCCAGCGCTCGGCGCAGCTCGACCCGGTGGCGCACGAGGCGCTGCTGTCGGGCCTGGAGCTGCTCGACCGCAACACCCGCGACCTGCAGGAAGCGGTGATGGGCGTGCGCATGCTGCCGGTCGACTTCGCCTTCAGCCGCTTCCCGCGGATGGTGCGCGACCTGTCCGCGCGGCTGGAGAAGAAGGTGCGCCTGCGCATGTCGGGCGAGGCCACCGAACTCGACAAGGGCATGATCGAGAAGATCGTCGATCCGCTGGTGCACCTGGTGCGCAACGCGATCGACCACGGGCTGGAAGCGCCCGCCGACCGCCGCGCGGCCGGCAAGGACGAAACCGGCACGCTGAGCCTGGCGGCGATGCACCAGGGCGGCCACATCCTGATCGAGATCAGCGACGACGGCCGCGGCCTGGACCGCGAGCGCATCCTCGCGAAGGCGGCCGAGCGCGGCATCGCGGTGCCGGAACACCCGACCGACGCGCAGGTCTGGGACCTGGTGTTCGCGCCCGGCTTCTCCACCGCCGAGCAGCTCACCGACCTGTCCGGCCGCGGCGTCGGCATGGACGTGGTGCGCAAGAACATCACCGCGCTCGGCGGCCAGGTCGAGATCCGCAGCCGCAAGGGCCTGGGCACGACGGTGGCGATCAAGCTGCCGCTGACGCTGGCGATCCTCGACGGCATGTCGGTGGCGGTCGGCGGCGAGGTGTTCATCGTGCCGCTCAACACGGTGATCGAATCGCTGCAGCCCGCCGCCGCCGACGTGCGCACGATCGCCGCCGATGGCCGCGTGCTGAAGGTGCGCGAGGACTACCTGCCGCTGGTCGACCTGGCCGCGTTCTACGGCCTGCAGGCACGCCAGCGCGACGTGGAGACCGGCACCGCCGGGATCGTGGTGGTGGTCGAGAGCGAAGGCCAGCGCCTCGCGCTGGAGGTGGATGAACTGGTCGGCCAGCAGCAGGTGGTGGTGAAGAACCTCGAGGCCAACTACCGGCGCGTCCCCGGCGTGTCCGGCGCCACCATCCTCGGCGACGGCCGCGTCGCGCTGATCGTGGATTCCAGCGGCCTGGCCGCCGCGCTGCGCATGCCCGCCGCGGCCTGAGCCGCGGCGCCGGCATGCCGGTTGCGCCGAGCCTGGCGCATCCTCCCGCGTGCCTGGTCCGATCCCATGCAGGCCTTCTCCGTGCCCCCGCGCGGGCGACAAGCGGGATGCGTGCGAAAAACCGCGTGCGAAAGGCCGATCGCCGTGGCGGCACGGCTCAAGAATCCGCGCGTCGTGACGTTGATGACAGGAGTCGTCGCGCGGCCATATCCGCACGACACGGCGCCTCCCCGTCCGGACCCCCGATGACCCGCACTCCGCTCCTGCTCGCCTGCGCGGCCGCGCTGGCCGCCACGTTGCCCGCCGCGCGCGCGGCCGACCTGCCCTTCGAGTTCTCGCCCACCGCCAACGTCCAGTACGAGTGGACGCAGGTCGACACCGACACCGCGGCGCCGGACGGCGAACACGGCTTCCGCCGCGGCCGGCTCGGCTTCCGCCTGCAGGGCAAGGACAAGCACTGGCAGTTCGTCGCCGAGCACGACTTCGCCGACCGCACGCCCGCCGACGCCTACCTCGAGTGGACGCCGGCCGAGGGCCATGCGCTGCGGGTGGGCCAGTTCAAGCAGGCGTTCACGCTGGAAGACGCCAACAGCGACAAGCAGACCGCGTTCCTCGAGCCGTCCTTCGTCGGCCTGTTCGCGATCAGCCGCCGCGTCGGCGCGGAATACGCGCGCTATGGCAAGAGCGGCACGCTCAACGTCGCGCTGTTCGACCAGCGCGTGGACGGCACCAACGATTCGCATGGCGCCACCGCGCGCGGCACCTGGGTGCTGCATGCGGGCGCGGACGGGGTGGTGCACGTGGGCGCCAGCCTGGCCAGCGAATCCCCGCGCACGGGCAGCGCCAGCTTCAGCGCGAACCCCGGTACCGTCTTCACCAGCGTGCGGGTGGCGTCCACCGGCAGCATCGCCGGCGTCGAGCGCCTGGACCGCGCCGCGATCGAAGGCCTGTGGCTGCACGGGCCGTGGTCGTTGCAGGCGGAAACCGCGCAGGTGCGCGCCCGCCGCGACGCCGCCGCCGACTTCCGCGGCAACGCCAGCAGCGTGCTGCTGACCTGGTCGCCCAACGGCGCGCGCACCTACAAGCGCGGCGTCGCCGCAGCGCCGGTGCCGAAGGGCCACGCCATCTGGGAGTTCGGCCTGCGCTGGAGCGCGATCGACCTCGACGACGCGGGCGTGGCCGGGGGCCACGCCGACAGTGTCGGCGTCGCCGCCACCTGCTACGTCAACCGCAACCTGCGCGTGATCGGCGACGTGCTGCGCGTCGACAGTAACCGCCGCGGTGTCGAGACCTCGCCCGTCGTCGCCGGCGTGCGCCTGCAGTTCACCTATTGACCTCGCCCGGAGCATCCCATGCTGGACAACCTCACCATCGGCAAGCGCCTGGGTTACGGCTTCGCCACCCTGGCCGTGCTGCTGCTCGTCATCGGCGGCTTCGCCGTGCACCGCCTGGGGACCGCGCAGGAGCGGGTGCGCACCCTCACCCAGGGCGAGGTCCCGGCGATCCGCGACCTCGGCCGTCTCGCCACCCTGCTCGCCGAGTACCGGGTGAGCGAGCGCGGCCTCGTGGCGAGCGCGCAGGACGCCGCCAAGGCGGCCGAATACGCCGGCGAACTGGTCACCAGCCGCCAGGCCTTCGAGACGCTGGCCGCGAGCTACGCGGCGCGCATCCACGACCCGCGCGAGCAGGCGCTCTACGCGGACGTGCAGGCCAAGGCGGCCAGGTACTTCGACAACAGCCGCAAGCTGGTCGAGGCGATCAAGGCCGGTGGCGACATGGCCCCCGCGGGGGCGGCCGGCGACCTGCGCCAGGCGGCCGCGGACGCCGTCGCGGCCCTGCTCGACCACGACATGGAACGGCTGCGCACCAATGTCGTCGCCCAGGAGGCAAGCCATCGCGCCGACGTGTGGGCGATTGCGACGCTGCTGCTGGTCGCGCTCGCGCTGGCGATCGCCGCGGCGGTGCTGATCACCCGCTCGATCGTGCGTCCGCTCGCCGAAGTGCTCGCGGTGGCGCAGGCGGTCGCGCGCGGCGACCTCGAGCGCCGCATCCCGGCCGCGGACCGCAGCGAAACCGGGCGCCTGGCCAAGGCGATGGGCGACATGGTCGCCACCCTGCGCCGTTTCGCCGCCGCGCAGGGCGAGATGCGCGAGCGCCACGACGCGGGCGAGATTTCCCATCGCATCCCCACCGATGGCTTCGAAGGCGCCTACGCGCGCATGGCCGAAGGCGTCAATGCGCTGGTGGCCGCGCACATCGCGATCAAGATGCGGGTGATCGACGTCGTGAGCCAGTACGCGCGCGGCGACCTGTCGCAGGACATCGAGCGCTACCCGGGCGAGAAGGCGCGCATCACCGAGGCGGTGGACGCGGTCAAGGCCGGCACGCTGGCGGTCAACGCCGAGATCAAGGCGCTGGTCGATGCCGCCGTCGCCGGCGACTTCAGCCGCCGCGGCGATGCCCAGCGCTTCCAGTTCGTCTACCGCGAGCTCATCGAGGGCCTCAACACCCTCATGGCCACCGCCGACGGCGGCCTGGCCGAGGTCGGCTCGCTGCTCTCCGCCGTCGCCGACGGCGACCTCAACCGCCGCGTGGACGTCGAACTGCCCGGACAGTTCGGCCGCCTCGCCGAGGACGCCAACCGCACCGTCGAGCAGCTCACCCAGATCGTCGCCCAGATCCGCGTCGGCGCCGACACCATCAACGCCGCCGCCGGCGAGATCGCCTCCGGCAACAACGACCTGTCCCAGCGCACCGAGCAGCAGGCCGCCTCGCTGGAGGAAACCGCCTCCTCGATGGAGGAGCTCACCTCCACCGTCAAGCAGAACGCCGACAACGCCCGCCAGGCCAACCAGCTCGCCCAGGGCGCCGCCGACGTCGCCGCCCAGGGCGGCAGCGTGGTCGGCCAGGTCGTGCAGACCATGAGCGCGATCTCCGACTCCTCGCGCAAGATCGCCGACATCATCGGCGT
>JBQCFN010000051.1:0-4568 GCA_051959035.1 Lysobacteraceae bacterium
GCGTGCTCGACCTGGGCAAAGCGGCCCGATGGCGCCGAACCGACCTTGCGGGTCGGCGATGCGGCATCGGCCAGTTCCGGATGCTGGCGCTCCAGCGCCTCCAGTTCCCGCACCAGCGCGTCGTACTGCGCGTCGGTGATATCCGGATCGTCCAGCTCGTGGTAGCGCCGGTTGGCGTCCTCGATGCGGCGGCGCAGGTCGGCGATGCGGGCGGCTGGCGTGGTCGCTGGACTCATGCGCCGATTCTACCGGCGGCCGGCGGCCGGGCCGGCGAAGGCGCCGGGAACGGGGCGGTCAACGCTCCTGGTCGGTCGGACGAATCAGGATTTCGTTGATGCTGACGTGCGAGGGGCGGCTGACGCAGAACACGATCGCATCGGCCACGTCCTCCGACTGCAGCTGTCGCATCGAACTGGCCCACGCGTTGAGGTGGGCCTGGGTGGCGGCGTGGCCGATATGGTCGCGCAGCTCGGTCTGGACCACGCCCGGCTCGATCACCGTCACCCGGATGTTGTCCGCGTACACCTCCCGCCGCAGCGCCTCGGAGAAGGCGACCACGCCGAACTTGGTCGCCGAGTAGGCCGCGCCGTTGGGATTGGCGACGCGGCCGGCGGTCGAGGAGACGTTGACGACGTGGCCGTCGCGGCGCGCGCGCATGCCCGCCAAGGCGGCCTGGGTCGAAGCGATCAGGCTCAGCACGTTCAGCTCGAGCATGCGGCGCCAGCGGCCGAGGTCGGCTTCGGCGACCGGCTCGAGGTACATCACGCCGGCGTTGTTGACGAGGATGTCGAGCTTGCCGAAATGGCGCTCGGCCTCGTGCACGACCTGCTGCGCGGCAAGCTCGTCGAGCAGGTCGGCGTCCAGCACCAGCGGTTCAGCGCCGAGCGGGGCGAGCCGCGCGGCGAGCGCCTCCAGCCGGTCCTTGCGGCGGGCCACCAGCGCGACCTTCGCGCCCGCTTCCGCCAGCGCCAGCGCGGTCGCCTCGCCGATGCCCGAGGAGGCGCCGGTCACCAGCGCGATGCGTCCATCCAGTCGCTTCATGCCTGCCTCGCTGCGAAAGGCGCCAAGCCGTCGTGCCGACGGCGCAGTCTGCCGCTACCAGCGCGTGCCGCGCGTGACGGGCACCGCCTCGCGCTGGCGGTCGTAGGCGCGCAGCTCGTCGCGCAGGTGCTGCACGCGCTGGCGGCCGAGCGCGTTGCGCGACTCGTCCAGCAGCACGCCGTCCAGCAGCTCGGCCATGCGCTCGGCGGTGGGCTGCATCATGTCCCAGGCGTCCAGCGCCGACACCGGCGCCGGCAGGGTCAGGAAGAAGGCGATCGCCGGCGTTTCCAGCGACTGGATCGTCGCCATGTCGAAGCTGCCGGGCTTCATGATGTTGGCCACGCTGAACACCGGTCCGCGCTCGGGGCGGCCCTCGATCAGCCGGTGGAAGATCTGCATGTGGCCGTAGGCCAGGCCGGTCTTCTCGGCGGCGACCACGATGTCGGGGCCGCGCAGCACGTTGCCCGCGCGCGCGGCGACGTACAGGGTCACGATCTTGTCGAAGTCTTCGTGCACGCGACGGCCGAGCTCGCTGCCGGCGCCCGGCTTGTCGAGCGGGATTTCGGCCTGCGTGCCGTCCTCGGGGTGCGCGCCCGCCAGGCCGGCCTCGATCTGCTCGCCCAGCGTCGGCTCGGTGCGCGCCTCGCGCGTCGCGCCGTCCACCCGCCTGCCCTGCCCCGGCCGGCGCGGCCGGCCGAAGAAATAGATCGCGGCGATGAGCACCAGCCCGGCGACCAGGATCCCCGCACGCAGCATCCACACATCGGACATTCGTCGTCTCCTGCAGGAGGGTCAGGCCGCGCCGGCCAGGCGCGCGGCCTCGGCGAGGTCGACCGACACCAGGCGGCTGACGCCGGGCTCGCGCATGGTCACGCCCGACAACTGCTGCGCGGCTTCCATCGTCGCCTTGTTGTGGCTCACGAACAGGAACTGTACCTGCTCGCTCATCTCGCTGACCATCGCGGTGAAGCGGCCGACGTTGGCCTCGTCGAGCGGCGCGTCCACCTCGTCGAGCAGGCAGAACGGCGCCGGGTTGAGGCGGAAGATGGCGAACACCAGCGCCACCGCCGTCATCGCCTTCTCGCCGCCGGACAGCAGCGAGATGTTGGACACGCGCTTGCCGGGCGGCCGCGCCATGATCGCCACGCCGGTGTCGAGCAGGTCCTCGCCGGTGAGTTCCAGGTAGGCGTGGCCGCCGCCGAACAGGCGCGGGTAGAGTTCCTGCACGCCGGCATTGACGCGGTCGAAGGTGTCCTTGAAGCGGCCGCGGGTCTCGCGGTCGATCTTGCGGATCGCATCCTCGAGGGTTTCCAGCGCGGTGGTGAGGTCCACGTGCTGGGCGTCGAGGTATTCCTTGCGCTGGGCGGCCTCGGCGTGTTCCTGGATCGCCGCGAGGTTGACCGGCTCCAGCCGGCGCAGCCTGCCGTCGAGGTCGGTGACGGTTTTCTCCCACGCGGACGGGTCGGCGTCGTCGGGCAGGGCATTGGCGAGGTCCTCGAGCGCGAAGCCCGACTGCGCGATCGCCTCGGCCAGCTGCCCGGCCTTGATGTCCAGCGCCTGCTGGTCGAGCCGGCGCTGGGCGATCTTCTCGCGCTGCGCGAGCGCCTGTTCGTCGCGCTGCTGGCGGGTCTGCTCGTAGCCGCGCAGCTCGGCGTCGATGCCGTCGAGCGCAGTGCGCGCGGCAGCGAGCGCCTTCTCGGTGCGCACGCGCTCCTCCAGCGCCGCCTGGCGCTCGGCTTCCAGCGCCTGCACCGGCGCGTCGCCCTCGGACAGCTGCGCGGCGAGTTCGCCCAGGCGCGCGTCGAGCTGGCCGCGCTGGCCGCCCATGCGCTCCAGCGCCTGGGTCAGCGCGGCGACCTGGGTGCGCTGCGATTCGATGGTGAGCGCAAGCGCGTGCGCGGCGTCGCGCGATTCGCGCGCGGCGGTGCGGGCGGCGTCGCGTGCTTCGGTGAGGCTGCGGCGCTCGGCATCCAGCGCCTGCCGGGCCTGTTCCAGCTCGGCCATGCGCGCGACGGCGTCTTCCTGCTTCGCGCGCGAGCTGCGCGACTGCTCGCGCGCGCCTTCCAGCGTCGCCGCCAGCTGGGCGAGTTCGGCGTCGATGCGCTCGATGCGCGCGCGCGCCGAGTCGAGCTTGCCCTGGTGGCCCTGCAACTGGCCGGCGAGTTCGGACACGCCGCGGTGGGCCATGTACAACGCGCGCTGCGCGTCCTCGCGCTGCTGCTCGGCGGCGAGCGCCTGGTCGCGCAGGCGGGTGAGGGTGTCGTTGAGCTCGTGTTCGCGCCGCTGCAGCGCGTCGATCTCGCCGCGCAGCGCCTGGATCTCCTTCTCGCGCAGCAGCGCGCCCTGCTTGGCGGCGCCCGAACGCAGCACGCGCACCCAGCCGGCGCCGAGGCGCTCGCCGTTGCGGGTGATGACCGATTCGCCCTCGCCGAGCGAAGGCAGCAGCGCGCGCGCCTCGGCCAGCGTCTCGGCGGCGTGCAGCCGGGCGAGGATGCGGCGGATCGCGGCCGGCCCCTGCACCTTGGCGGCCAGCGAGGTCGGCGCCGCGTCCACGCTGCCGGCGGTGTCCGGCGCGACCAGGGTCAGGCGGCCTTCGCCGAGTTCGCCGAGCGCATCCACCAGCGTTTCGGGTGCCTCGACCAGCACGCCCTCGATCAGCTGGCCGAGCGCGGACTCGACCGCGTTCTCCCAGCCGGCCTCGACCTGCAGCGTCTCGCCGACGCGCGCGGCCGAATCGAGCCCGCGCGCCTTCAGCCAGGTCGCGGCCGCGCCCTGCTCCTGGCCGAGCGCGGCCGCCTGCAGGGTTTCCAGCGAAGCCAGCCGGCCGCGCGCGGCCTGCGCCTGCTTGCGCACCTCGGCGATCTCGTTCTGCGCGGCGCGCTGCTGGTCCTGCAGGGCGGTGACCGCACGCTTGCGCGTTTCGACCTCGGCCGCCAGCCCGTCGAGCGAGGCCTTCTGGGCGTCGTGCTGGCCGCGGATGCCGGCCAGCCCTTCGGACAGCGCGTCCAGGTCGAGGCCGGCCCGTTCCGCGTTGAGCTGCTCGCGGCGGCGGTCGGCGTCCAGCGCCTGGCGATCGAGGTGCTCGACCCGGGTGCGCTCGACGTCGGCGGCGCGCGAGGCCTCGCCGGCGGCGCGCGTGTGCGCGTCCCAGCGCTGCTGCCAGTCGGCCAGCCTGGCCTCGGCATCGCGCAGCGCATCCTGCCGCGCCTGGTCGTCCGCGCGCAGGCGGGCGAGCTGCGGCTCGGCCTCGGCCAGCGCCGCGCGCAGCACGTCGAGCCGGGCCTGGTCGCCGCTGATGTGCTCGCCGAGCTCGGCCAGCGCGCCCTGCGCCTCGTCGCGCGCCCGCTGCAGGCGCGTGGCCATTTCGCGCTGGTGGGCGATCTGCTGCTCGACGCGGGCCAGCGTGCCCCCGACCTGGTAGACCTCGGCCTGCGCCTTGTTGAGCGCCTCGCTGGCCTCCTCGCGGCGCGCGCGGTCTTCCTCGATCTTCCGCTCGGCCTCGCGCTGCTCGGCGATCAGCTGCTGCA
>JBQCFN010000052.1:0-13571 GCA_051959035.1 Lysobacteraceae bacterium
CCTCCGGCTGTTGCAGCGCCGCGATGACCTGCGGGATGCCGCTGCCGCGCGTGGTCTCCAGGCCGCGCGTCGTGCCCCAGGCGAGCAGCGCGAACATCGCCGGCGCCACCGCGAGCGCGTACCAGGGCGACTGCGCGAGCACCCAGCGGAACGCCGCCTGCGCGAGGTCGCTCGCGCGGGCGAAGGTGATGGCCGCCAGCGCCACGGCGATGCCGCCGCCCCACAGCGCGGCGCGGCGTTTCCAGTCCGCGCCGGAGAACAGGCGATCGATGGCCGAAGGCGTGCCCCGCGTCATGCGGCCATTGTGGCATGCGGCGGCCGCGGGCCTCGGGCAGAATGCGCCGATGCACGCACACGACGCCCTCGGCTGGACCCCCGCCGGCTGGCAACGCACGGCGGTTCCCGGTGCGACCGCAGCGGACTGGTGCGTGCCCGGCATCCCCAACCTGCATTCGCACGCCTTCCAGCGCGCGATGGCCGGGCTCGCCGAGCGGCAGACGCATCCGGAGGATTCGTTCTGGACCTGGCGCGAGACGATGTACCGCTTCGCCGCGCGCTTCGATCCCGACACGCTGCACGCCGTCGCCGCCCAGCTCTACGTCGAGATGCTGGAGGCCGGCTACACCACGGTGTGCGAGTTCCACTACCTGCACCACGCGCCGGACGGCACGCCGTACGACGACCCCACGGCGATGTCGGCTGCGCTCATTGCCGCCGCGCGCGAGACGGGCATCCGCCTGGCCCTGCTGCCGGTGCTGTACATGACCGGTGGCTTCGACGGCCGCGCGCTGTCGGACCGCCAGCGTCGCTTCGGCCACGACGTCGATGGCTGGCTGCGCCTGTTCGAGGCCCTGCGCGCGCAGCAGGACGACGCGCTGCGCGTGGGCTGCGCCTTCCACAGCCTGCGCGCGGTGCCGGCGGATGCGATGCAGGCGGTGCTCGCGGCGCTGCCGGCGGACGCGCCGCGCCACGTCCACATCGCGGAGCAGGTGGGCGAAGTGCAGGACTGCCTCGCGCTGCGCGGCGCGCGGCCGGTCGAATGGCTGCTCGCCAACGCGCCGGTCGATCCGCGCTGGACGCTGGTGCACGCGACCCACCTCACCGACGGGGAAACCGGCGGCATCGCCCGCAGCGGCGCGACCGTGGCGATCTGCCCGACCACCGAGGCCAACCTCGGCGACGGCCTGTTCCCGCTGCGCGCCTACCTCGACGCCGGCGGCGCGTTCGGCATCGGTTCGGATTCGCAGATCTCGGTGTCGCCGGTGGAGGAGCTGCGCTGGCTCGAATACGGCCAGCGCCTGGCCACGCGCCATCGCAACATCGCGGTGGTGGCGGGATCGGAGAGCGTGGGCGAGACGCTGCTGCGGCGCACGCTCGCCAGCGGCGCCAACGCGACCGGTTTCGCGGTCGGCACGCTGGCGCCCGGCGGCTGCGCGGACTGGATCGTGCTCGACACCGATGCGCCGTCGTTCGCCGGCCTGCAGCCGGCCGACGCGATCGACCGCTGGATCTTCAGCGGCAACCGCAACCTCGTGCGCGAGGTGCACGTCGGCGGCCTGCGCGTGGTCGCCGAAGGCCGCCACCGCGACCGCGACCGCATCGCCGCCCGCTACGCCGACGCGATGCGCACGCTCCTCGCCTGACCTCCTCCGCAGGGGGGGCAGCCGCGAATTCGCGCTGCTGTTTGCAGGAGCGGCTCACAGCCGCGAGTTCTCCCGCGACGGAGCCGTGCCCGCACCGGGAGCCGGGCTGCGGGCAAGGGCGAAGGCTCGCGGCCATGGGCCGCTCCTACAGAGGAGCGGCGAGGTCGCGGACCTGCAAACGTCGCGGCGAAAAAGCTCGCGGCCATGGGCCGCTCATACAGCAAGCGGCGAGCTGGCGAGTGCAAACTTCCCGGAGAAAAGCTCGCAGCGATGCGCCGCTGCTACGACGGCGGGGGCGCGAACAGGTCGCCTTCCCGCGGCAATGCGCCTTCCAGCTCCAGCAGGAAGCGCTTGGCCGGCAGGCCGCCGCCGAAGCCGGTGAGGCTGCCGTCGGCGCCGATCACCCGGTGGCAGGGCACCACGATCGGCAGCGGGTTGCGGCCGTTCGCCGCGCCGACGGCGCGCATCGCCGCCGGCTGGCGGATGCGTTCGGCCAGCGCCCGGTAGCTGATCGTGGTGCCGTACGGAATGGTCGTGAGCGCTTGCCACACGGACAACTGGAACGGCGTGCCGCGCGGCGCCAGTGGCAGATCGAAGGCGCGCCGGGTGCCGGCGAAATACTCGCCGAGCTGGCGGCGCGTTTCGGCGAGCACGTCGTTGTCGCCGTCACGCCAACCGGGCTCCGCCGGCAGGGGATGGCGCGGATCGGGGAATTCGACCAGGCACAGGCCGTCGTCGTGTGCGGCCAGCCGCAGCGTGCCGACGGGAGAGGGCAGGGTGGCCTGGAGGACGCCGCGCATCGCCGCAGCCTAGCATCGGCGACGCGGCACGGCGGCCGCGCACGGGATTCGCTCACGCGTGTACGCAAACCCCCGCATCAAGGCCCAAGGGCGCTCGCCGACGACGCGCGCGCTTGATCCAGCGGCGCTCGCCGACGACGCGTGCGCTTGATCCACGGGCGCTCGCCGGCGACGCGCGCGCATGGCCGACGGGGCGCTCGCCGTCGATCGATCCGCGCGCATGTCCATGTGGGCACACGCCCCGCGGGCAACCCACGCGCATCATCCGCGCGTGCTCGCGTTCCGCGCTTGCCTGCTTCACCAGGCCTGGGCGCATCGCCAAGCACGCTCGCCAACGCCACGCGTGCTCCGCCGACACCCGGAGCCTTCGCCCGCGCCTGCCGCGTGTTCCTTGCCCGTGCCCGTCGCGCGTTCCTTGCCCGCGCCTGCCTTGCCAATCCAGGGTGCCAGCGCACGCCACCGCGCCAACGCCGGCTTGCTTCGTCGAAGCGCCCGCGCCTCGCCAAACGATGCACAGGCCGCTCGCCCTGGCCGCGCCACAATGCAGCCGCCAGGAGGACGTCGCCTCCGCCGGTACTCCCCTGTCGACGGAGTCGTCCCCAATGCGTCCAGCTCCCGCAGTCCTCCTGGCCTTCTTCCTCGCCGCGGCCACCGCCGCGGCCGCGCAGGACGCGCCCAGGCCGGCGCCCGCACCCAGCAAGGACGCGCCCAACCCACCGCCCGTGCCCGCGCTCACCGACGCCGAGTGCGCGGTGTGGGCGCGTGAAATGAGCTTCGCCCGCTCGGTCGCCGAGCACGACGCCCAGGCCTTCGCCGACCACGTCGGCGAGCAGGCGGCCTTCGGCGCCAGCGACCCCGTTCCCAGCCGCGGTCGCGACGCCATCGTGCGCGACTGGGCCGGCATCGTCGCCGGCAAGACGGTGCGGCTGGAGTGGTATCCCACCCGCACCACGATCGGCGGCGTGGGCGACATCGCCTGGTCGAGCGGGCCGGCGCTGGTCGAGCGGCTGGAACCGGGCGCGACCCCGCGCTTCCTGCTCGGCAAGTTCCGCTCGGTCTGGCACCGCGACGCCGATGGCGCCTGGCGCGTGCTGGTCGACGACGGCGTGCCGCCGCGCCCGGCCACCGAGGCCGAGGCGGCCGCCTTCCGCGCGGCCCGCCCGGCGCAGTGCCCGCGCGGCTAACCGGCGGCGAAACGCCGGCGCCGGATGGCGGGCGGATTCCCATCCGGTCGGCCCCCAAAGGCGTATAACCATGGGCATGGCGCGCGCCGCGCGCCCCTTGTCCCGGAGGTGTCCCATGACCCGCCTGCTGCTTGCCGGCCTGCTGGCCGGCGTCGCGTTCGCCGCTTCCGCGCAGTCCACCGGCGCGACCCAGTCCACCCGCTCCGTCGGCTCCACGGTCGAGCCGACCTCGCCCAGCGACGTCCACTCCGAGGGCGTGGCCCGCGACGTGCGCGACCACACCTGCCTGCGCGAAACCGGTTCGCTGATCACCACCTCGCAGAACCAGCGCACGCTGCGCACCGCCCAGCGCAGCGGCCAACCGACCGTCGAGGTGAAGTGCGCCAACTTCGGCCGCGCCTACACCCAGGAAGACATCCGCAACACCGGCGCCAGCGGCCTTGCCGACGCGCTGCGGCGGCTGGATCCGAGCGTGCGCTGAGCGCATCGATCGGGAAGCAAAAAGCCCGGGACTTCCCGGGCTTTTTCGTGCCTGCCTGCCGGGCAGGCAGGCGCCTGCATTGATGCCGCCTGTGCATCGCCGGGTCCATGCTGCGCGCGCACCCGGACGGGAGCGCGCCGATGCGCATCCACCACCTCAACTGCATCTCCACCTGTCCGCTCGGCGGCCGCCTGATGGACGGCTGCAGCCCGGGCATCCTCGAGCGCGGCCAACTGACCTGCCATTGCCTGCTCGTCGAGACCGACGACGCGCTGGTGCTGGTCGACACCGGCCTCGGCCTGCGCGACGTTGCCGATCCCCGCGCGCGCCTGAGCCAGTTCTTCCTGTTCCTGGTGCGGCCGGACTTCCGTGAGCAGATGACCGCGCGCCGGCAGGTCGAGCGGCTCGGCTTCGATCCCGACGACGTGCGCCACATCGTGCTGACGCACCTCGACTTCGACCACGCCGGCGGGCTGGACGACTTTCCGCGCGCCGCCGTGCACCTGATGGCGGATGAGCGCGACTACGCGTTGCTGCAGAAGACCTGGATGGACCGGCAGCGCTTCCGCCCGCAGCAGTGGTCCTCGCGCGAGCGCTGGCTCACCTACCAGGCCGGCGTGGGCAGCGGCTGGTTCGGATTCGCGCACGTGCGCGACCTGCATGGGCTGCCGCCGGAGCTGTTGCTGGTGCCGCTGCCGGGGCACACCTTCGGCCATGCCGGCGTGGCGTTGCACGCCGACGGATGCTGGCACCTGCTCGCCGGCGACGCGTATTTCCACTGGCAGGAAATGGAGGCGCACCCGCGTTGCACCCCCGGCCTGCGCTGCTACCAGTGGATGCTGGAGAAGGACCGCGCCGCGCGCCTGCACAACCAGCGGCGGCTGCGCGCGTTGCGACGGGACCACGCCGCGGAGGTCGAGCTGTTCTGCTCGCACGACGTGCGCGAGTTCGAGCGCCTCGCCGGGCGTTCCCCGCGCCTGCCGGCCGAGGCGCTGCGCGTGCCGGTGCGTGGCGCCGCGATCGACGACGACACCGGCCTGCGGGTCGAGCTGCCGCCGCCCCGGCCTCGGCCCCCGCAGCCACCGCCCCGCTACCACTGACGCGACGCAGGCCACGCCGTTGCCGGCATGGCCTTCGCGTTGCGCCGAAAACGCGCTTACTTCGGCTTGCGGAACTTGTAGACGAACTGGTCGGTATGGCCACGCACGCTCGGGTCGAACACCTTCAGCGTGTGGTCGTCCGCGCCGTTCACCAGCACCTCGCTGGCGCCGACGAACTTGAAGCCGGCCGCTTCCACCTGCTGGCGCACCAGCGCCGGGTCGATGCGGTGCAGCGTCTCGGTGTCGCGCAGGCCCGAGCCCTTCTGCGCCGCGTGGTCGATCACGACGTAGGTGCCGCCGGGCTTGAGCGCCGCGAACACCGCCTTGTTGAGCACCGCCGGATCGGTCGGGCCCATGAACTTGTCGGGATAGTCGTGGTAGTTCTGCGAGGTGAAGGCCACGTCCACCTGCTCCGGCGTGGCCAGCGCGTCGGCCGCCTGCTCCAGCAGGGTGACGTTCGGGTAGGCCTCGGGCAGCTTCCTGGTCTCGTCGGAGTACTTTTCCATCGGCGCCGGGATCGCCGCGTACACCTTGCCCTCCGGCCCGACCACCTTGCTGAAGACGCGGGTGAAGTAGCCGCCGCCCGGCACCAGCTCGAGCACCTTGTCGCCCGGCTTCACGCCGGCGAAGGCGACGATTTCCGCGGCGTGGCGGTTGGCGTCCTTGGCCCGGTCGGCCTCGCGGCCGGGATCGTCGACCGCGGCCTGCACGTAGGCCGGGATCCGGTTGGGCGGCGTCGGCCGCTTGAGGCGGCTCCCGGTGGCGGCGCCGGCGACGGTGCTGACGGCCAGCCCGGCCACCAGGAGGAGGGAAACGGTCCGTTGCATCGTGGTGCGCTCCTGCGGGTTGGGAATCCCGAAGCTAGCAGGTTCCGGCGGGAGTGCCGGTATGCCGGAGGTCACCTCCGCCGCCAGCCCGCCCCAAACCCCTCTTCCGGCAAACCGCCCCCCTGTAGGAGCGACGTAAGTCGCGACCCCACCCCCCTGTAGGAGCGGCTTACAGCCGCGAGCTCTTCTTCGCCGGCCCCATCCAGCCCCCCAACCCGCTCACCCCGCCCGCACCCGCCGGATCAGCGCCTCCATGTGCGCCAGGTAATCGTCCAGCGCCGTGCGCCCCGCGCCCGTCAGGCGGTACGCCGTGCGCGGCACGCGGTCGACGAAGGTCTTCTCGCAGGCGACGAAGCCCGCTTCCTCCAGCCGCCGCGCGTGCACGCTGAGGTTGCCGTCGCTGGTGCCCAGCAGGTCCTTGAGCTCGTTGAAGGTCAGCGTATCCGCGCCGGCCAGCGCGCTGACGATCGCCAGCCGCACGCGTTCGTGGATGGTCCGGTCCAGCTCGACCGGCGAGGCCTTGCGCGCATGCTTGCGCGCCGGCGCGGCCGCGGCGGGCACGCGCGCGACCTCCACCCGCGCCGGCCGGTGCCTGGCCACCGTGCTCCTAGCCACCGTGCCGCCTCGCGATCACCAGCCCGAACGCCAGGTGCAGCCCGCCGAACCCGGCCGCCATCCACGCATCGCCCCACGCCGCCGGCGTGGCCAGCGCGGCCGCGCCCAGCGCCATGAAGCCGATCCCCATCAGCGGCACCACCCGCACCGAGAAGGTGCCCGCGCTGATCACCGCCGCGCCGTAGCACAGCATCCACACGCCCGGCAGCAGCGCGTGCGCGCCGTGCAGGAACAGCGCGGCGGTCAGCGCCACCGCCGCCGCCACCGGCGGCAGGAAGCTCAGCAGGAACTTGCGCCCCGGCCCGGAGGTGAGCGGCATGCCGCAGCGGCGCGCCTTCGCGATGAGCGTGCCGGCGATGACGATCGCGGCGACCACCGCGGTGGCCAGCCACACCGCCAGCCACGCGTTCGGGTCGGCCTGGCGCGACGCCAGCCACGCCGCCGGCAGCGCCAGCGCGCCGATGGCGAAGCCGCCCCAGCCGGGCACGGCAGTGAAGGCGCCGGCGCGTTCCATCGTGCGGCGGATGAAGCGGAGGTCTTCCATCGCGCGTTCGTGCAGCGAGACGGGCGGGTCGGGGCGGTCCACGCGCAGGGGTCGGCTCATGGGCGGCAGGTATAGCGTCGCGCTTCCGCGGCGGTCAAGTGCTTTGCGAGGCAAAGAAACGGCGCCGCGCCACGCCGGCGGACACCCGCGAGCGGCCACGCGCCGCGCGCCCGCCCAGCCCGCCGCGACGCCTGCGCCATAATCGTGGCTTCACCCGTTCGCCAGGCCCACGCTCCATGTCGACCCGCAAGGACACCACCCGCACCATCCGCGCCCCGCGCGGCAGCCAGCGCACCTGCAAGTCCTGGCTGACCGAAGCGCCGTTCCGGATGATCCAGAACAACTTGGACCCGGACGTTGCCGAGAACCCCGCGGAGCTGGTGGTCTACGGCGGCATCGGCCGCGCCGCGCGCGACTGGGAATGCTTCGACAAGATCCTCGAGTCGCTCAAGACCCTCAACGACGACGAAACCCTGCTGGTCCAGTCCGGCAAGCCGGTCGGCATCTTCCCCACCCACGCCGACGCCCCGCGCGTGCTGATCGCCAACTCCAACCTCGTTCCGCACTGGGCGACCTGGGAGCACTTCAACGAGCTCGATAAGAAGGGCCTGATGATGTACGGCCAGATGACGGCCGGCAGCTGGATCTACATCGGCTCGCAGGGCATCGTGCAGGGCACCTACGAAACCTTCGTCGAGCTCGGCCGCCAGCACTACGGCGGCGACCTCACCGGCAAGTGGATCCTCACCGCCGGCCTCGGCGGCATGGGCGGCGCGCAGCCGCTGGCCGCGTCGCTGGCCGGCGCGTCGAGCCTGACCATCGAATGCCAGCAGAGCCGCATCGACTTCCGCCTGCGCACCCGCTACGTGGACGAGCAGGCCACCGACCTCGACGACGCCCTCGCGCGCATCGCCAAGTACACCAAGTCCGGCGAGGCCAAGTCGATCGCCCTGCTCGGCAACGCCGCCGAGATCCTGCCGGAACTCGTGCGCCGCGGCGTGCGCCCGGACGCCGTCACCGACCAGACCAGCGCGCACGACCCCGTGCACGGCTACCTGCCGATCGGCTGGACGGTGGAGCAGTGGCTCGCCGAGCAGCAGGCCAACCCGCAAAAGGTGCGCGACGCCGCCAAGCAGTCCATGCGCGTGCACGTCGAGGCCATGCTCGCCTTCCACGCGCAAGGCATCCCGACCGTGGACTACGGCAACAACATCCGGCAGATGGCGTTCGACGAAGGCTGCGCCAATGCGTTCGCCTTCCCCGGCTTCGTCCCCGCCTACGTGCGGCCGCTGTTCTGCCGCGGCGTCGGCCCGTTCCGCTGGGTCGCCCTCAGCGGCGATCCCGAGGACATCTACAAGACCGACGCCAAGGTCAAGGAACTGATCCCCGACGACAAGCACCTGCACCGCTGGCTGGACATGGCGCGCGAGCGCATCAGCTTCCAGGGCCTGCCCGCGCGCATCTGCTGGGTGGGCCTGGGCCTGCGCCACAAACTCGGCCTCGCCTTCAACGAGATGGTGCGCAACGGCGAGCTGAAGGCCCCGGTCGTGATCGGCCGCGACCACCTCGACAGCGGCAGCGTCGCCTCACCCAACCGCGAGACCGAAGCCATGCGCGACGGCAGCGACGCCGTCTCCGACTGGCCGCTGCTCAACGCCATGCTCAACGTGGCCGGCGGCGCCACCTGGGTCTCGCTGCACCACGGCGGCGGGGTGGGGATGGGCTACTCGCAGCACTCGGGCGTGGTGATCGTGTGCGACGGCAGCGAGGCCGCCGACAAGCGGATTGCGCGTGTGCTGTGGAATGACCCCGGCACCGGCGTGATGCGGCATGCGGATGCGGGGTATGAGATTGCGGTGGAGTACGCGAAGGAGCAGGGGTTGAAGTTGCCGATGGTGTGATGCGTTCCGAGGCTGAGTGGCGCCGCACCTCTGTTCGGCGCGCGATGATGAGTAATCCGGGGAGTTCCAGATAGATGAACCAGGCGAGCCTGTCCGCCTTTATCTGGTCGGTGGCCGACCTGTTGCGTGGTGATTACAAGCAGTCCGAATACGGCAAGGTCATCCTGCCCTTCACCGTGCTGCGTCGCCTGGACTGCGTGCTGGCGCCGACCAAGGCCGAGGTTCTGAAGGAAGAGGCCAAGCGCAAGGCGGCCGGCGTTGACCCGCACCAGTTCCTGCTCCGCAAGGCCGGACAGGGCTTTTACAACACCTGCCCGATGGACCTGAAGGCGCTGCTGGGCGACCAGGACAACCTCCGCCAGAACCTGCATGCCTATGTGCAGGGCTTCTCGCCGACCGCGCGCGACATCTTCGAGCGCTTCGAGTTCGCGATCCAGGTCGAGCGGCTGGCCAAGGCCGACTTGCTTTACCTGGTCACCGAGAAATTCGCCAACATCGACCTGCACCCGGCGCGCGTCGACAACGCGCAGATGGGCCTCGTGTTCGAGGAACTGATCCGCAAGTTCGCCGAACTATCGAACGAAACGGCCGGTGAGCACTTCACGCCCCGCGAAGTCATCCGCCTGATGGTCAACCTGATCTTCATCGAGGACGACGAGGTGCTCACCCCCGGCAACGCCGTGGTGCGCACGCTGTACGACCCGACCGCCGGCACCGGCGGCATGCTCTCGGTTGGCGCCGAGCACCTGGCCGCACACAATCCGGCCGCCCGCCTCACCCTGTTCGGACAGGAGCTCAATGACGAGTCCTACGCCATCTGCAAGGCCGACATGCTGATCCGCGGCCAGCCAGTGGAGAACATCGTCGCCGGCAACACCCTGAGCGATGACGGTTTCCCGGCGAAGAAGTTCGACTACATGCTCTCCAACCCGCCCTTCGGCGTGGAGTGGAAGAAAGTCGAGAAGGCGGTCCGCAAGGAGCACCAGGAGAAGGGCTTCGACGGCCGCTTCGGCCCCGGCTTGCCGCGCGTGTCTGACGGTTCGATGCTGTTCCTGCTGCATCTGGTGGCGAAGATGGCGCCGGTGGTCAACGGCCAAGGCGGCAGCCGCTTCGGCATCGTCCTCAATGGCTCGCCGCTGTTCACCGGCGGCGCCGGCTCCGGCGAGAGCGAGATCCGCCGCTACCTGCTGGAGAACGACCTGGTGGAGGCCATCATCGGCTTGCCCACGGACATGTTCTACAACACCGGCATCGCCACCTACGTGTGGATCGTCAGCAACAAGAAGCCGCCCGCGCGCCGGGGCCAGGTGCAGCTGATCGACGCCGGGAGCTTCTGGCAGAAGATGCGCAAGAGCCTCGGCAGCAAGCGCAAGGAAATGGGCGAGGCGCACATCGCCGAGGTCACCCGCCTGTTCGGCGACTTCGCCGAGGCGGACCTCGTCACCGTGTTCGATGCCGATGGCAAGGAAGTTTCCCGCCACGTGCTGCGCCCGGGCGAGGCGGAGCCGGCAGTGCCCGGCGGCGGCAAGCTCAAGCGCGCGCCGCTGTCTCGCCGCTTCCGCAACGAGGCCTTTGGCTACACCACGATCACCGTCGAGCGCCCGTTGCGCGATGAGGCCGGGAACGTCGTCAAGTTCGAGAAGGGTAAGCAGAAGGGCCAGCCGCAACCCGACAGCAGCCTGCGCGACACCGAGAACGTGCCGCTGGGCGAGGACATCCGCGCCTACTTCGAACGCGAAGTGCGGCCGCACGCACCAGATGCCTGGATCGACGAGGCGAAGAACAGAGTCGGCTACGAGATCCCGTTCAACCGCCACTTCTATGTGTTCGAGCCGCCGCGTTCACTGCATGAGATCGACGAGGAGCTTAAGGCGGTGTCGGCCAACATCATGCGGATGCTGGAGGCATTGGCGGAATGAGCTTGCTCAGGTATCCGGAGTACAGGGAAAGCGGAATTGCGTGGGCCGATGAACTGCCTTCCCACTGGGGCAAAGCTAGTCTCAAATGGCTGTGCAATCGCTATTCGGGAGGAACCCCTGACAAGAATCGCGTTGATTTCTGGGAAAACGGGACTATCCCGTGGCTGAACTCCGGAGCGGTCAATGACGGCCGCATCTATGAGCCGTCGGCCTACATCACGCAGGAGGCATTCGAGCGAAGCAGTGCGAAGTGGATTCCGGCCGGTTCGCTCTTAGTGGCGTTGGCCGGGCAGGGAAAGACGAAGGGCATGGTCGCTCAGTTGATGTTCGAGTCGACCTGCAACCAGTCAATGGCGGCCATCGTGTCCGGCGGCGAAATCAATTCCCGATTCCTCTACTGGTGGCTGGCCTGCAACTATCAGAACATCAGAAACATGGCAGGGGGAGACCTTAGGGACGGATTGAATCTCGAGTTGCTCGGAGAGATCACCTGCCCGTTGCCTCTTGATGCAGAGCAAGCTTCGATCGCCGATTTCCTCGACCGCGAAACCGCCAAGATCGACGCGCTGATCGCCGAGCAGGAAAGGCTGCTGGCGCTGCTAGCCGAAAAGCGCCACGCCATCATCTCCCACGCGGTCACCCGCGGACTCAACGCCGACGCCCCCCTCAAGGACTCCGGCATTCCCTGGCTGGGCCATGTGCCGGAGCATTGGCAAGTGTCGATGCTTCGCAGATTCGTCGACGGATTTGAGCAGGGATGGAGTCCTGAGTGTGACTCGCGCCCAGTAGAGGATGGCGAATGGGGTGTGCTGAAAGCTGGTTGCGTGAACGGTGGGACGTTCGCTGCTGACGAAAGCAAAGCGCTACCGTCAACGCTGGCACCACGGCCGGAGTTGGAGGTGAGGTCGGGGGATGTGTTGATGTCGCGCGCCAGTGGTTCGCCCAAGCTCATTGGGTCGGTGGCGTATGTCCGGAACCCCCCTCCGCGGTTAATGCTGTCCGACAAGATTTTCCGAATCAGATTGGCCGATGGGGTAGTTCCAGAGTTCTTTGCATTGCAGATGGGGGCGGCTCCATTGCGAAACCAAATCGAACAAGCCATCGGTGGTGCTGAGGGATTGGCGAACAATCTTCCGCAAGCCAGAATCAAGGAATTTTGGCTTGTAATGCCTTCCAAGTCGGAGCAGCAGGCGATCGTGGATTTTTTGCATGCTGAGATGGCATCTTTGCGTCGGCTTGTCGATACCGGAGAGCGAGGTATCGAATTGCTCAAGGAACGCCGTAGCGCCCTGGTCGCCGCTGCCGTCACCGGCCAGATCGACGTGCGTGGCATGGTAGAGGCGCAGGCCGCATGAGCAACGCCGCCGACTACATCCGCGACGGCCGCCTCCCCGACATCGAGTACCGCACCGATGCCCCGGAGGAAATCGTCTGCCCCCGGGTGACGCAGCGTGATGGCGTATCGGTTGTTTACCTGCACAATGAGCGCGGCGCGGACCATCACGGTTTTGTCCCCGTCGCCGAGTTCCTGCAGCGTCTTGCCCGCCGCGAACAGAACCTGGCTGCCACCGGCTACCGTGCCAACGGCCGCCAGACGACGATCTCTTTCAACAAGGCCGACCGGGTCACACTGTCCCCGCGCCTGCAGGCGCATTTGTCCAGCCTTCGCGCACCTGCCGGCGGCAAGAGTGCGGCCATCGTCGGGTTTTTGGGCAACCTGATGCCGCTGTACACGCATGAGAACCATGACGGAATGTGGTGTGCCCGCTCGCTACAGGACGGCACACTTGTCTTGCCCGTAGACGAAACTGATTGGGACGAGGAGCGGGGTACGGTGCGCGTGCTTTGGCAGGGCGATGCGTCCCGCGCTTCCGAAGTGGACGGCGCCGACATCGTCACCCTGGCCCTCGAGCGCTATGTCCGCCTGCACGGCGTGGGCGCCAGCGAAGAAGCAATCGCCGCCGAACTTTGGTTTCTGGCCCGTCACTTCCGCTTCAAGACGCGTTGCGAGGCATACCTGCCGGAGTTGCGCGAGCCCGCACACCCGGCTGTTCGCGCGGCCAAGCGCATGGGCCAAGGCCTGCTGGTCAATCTCATCGGCAAGGTGACGGGCTTGGGCTAGGCCAGGCCGCGGCATTCGTTCGACATCCTTCAGGGGGAAGCAATGCAGCAGCAAAACATCTCGATCTCGACCCTGGTGGACATGTACAAGCGGGGCGAACTGCGGTTGCCCGAGATCCAGCGGCACTACGTCTGGCGCGCCACCCGGGTCCGCGATCTGCTCGATTCTCTGTATCGCGGCTACCCGAGCGGCTCGATCCTGATGTGGGAAACCGATGAGCCGGTGCCCACGCGCGACTCCGCGATTGTCCAGGACACGAGTGCTTTCGTCGGCCGCAAGCTGCTACTGGACGGCCAACAGCGCCTGACCTCGCTGACCGCAGTAGTCAATGGCGAGCCCGTGCATGTGCGTGGGCGCAAGAAGCCGATCGAGATCCTGTTCAACCTGGAACACCCGGACGGTCCACCCACGGATGTGCTGGAAGTCGAGAGCGAC
>JBQCFN010000053.1:0-4827 GCA_051959035.1 Lysobacteraceae bacterium
GGTTGCAGGCGATCGAGCGCGAGGCGGCCATCCTGCCGCGCCGGCCGATGGTCTATTTCGAGGAATGGGACGAGCCGCCGATCACCGGCATCCGCTGGGTCGCCGAACTGGTGCGCATCGCCGGCGGCGACGACATCTTCCCCGAGCGCGCCGCCGAACCGCTGGCGAAGCAGCGCATCCTCGAGGACCCGGACGAGGTCATCCGGCGCGCGCCGGACCTGATCCTCGGGTCGTGGTGCGGGAAGAAGTTCCGTCCCGAGCGGGTCGCCGCGCGGCCCGGCTGGCACGCCATCCCGGCGGTGCGCGACGGGGAACTGCACGAGGTGAAGTCGCCGCTGATCCTGCAGCCCGGGCCGGCGGCGCTGACCGACGGCGTGGCCGAGATCGCGCGGCTCATCCGCGCCTGGGCGCGCACCCGCGCGCCGGAGTGAAAGCGGCCGCGGTGGCCGCGGCGATTGCACGCCTGCCGGGGCTTGCGCACCGACCCGCCGCATCGACGCGCCGGTCGGGGCGACGAGCGGAGGGCCGGAGGCACGCGCCACGCCGTTCCAACAGGTACCAGGGAACGCGGGGGATCGTCGTTTCGGCACGGTCGGCACGGTGCCGCCCGCCGATGAACAGGAGACCCACCATGCGTACTCGATGCCTGGTCGCCTGTGCGCTGCTGCTGGCCGGCGGCGCGGCGATGACACAGGACCTTCCCACCGTCGAGGTGCGCGCCGGCTCGCTCGAAACGGTGACCGTGCCCTGCGCGCAGCCTGATTCCGTGACCCCGCAGGACGTGGAGCGGGTGCTGTCGCTGGAGGATTCCAGCATGACGCGCGACCTGCGCAAGAAGCTGATCGGCGCCGTGTCGGATGCGTGCAAGGCCGGTGTCCCGCACATCCTGGTGGCGCGCGGGCCGAACGGCACCCTGAACTGGAAGCAGGCCGAGTGACGGCCGGCGGGTGCAGGCCGGCGTCGCCTACTCCGGATAGAAGTTGCGGCTGACCTCCACCGTCGCCGATGCCCCGCCGCGGGTGGCGGTGACGGTGAAGCGCAGCGTGTCGGGCAGGGTCGCGTCGACCATGCCGATGTAGTCGGTGGTGCCCGAGCCAGCCTGCGCGACATGGACCTCGCGCAGGGCGATGTCGGTGGTGTGTTGCTGCAGGTCGGTGACGCGGGCGGCAAGCGCGGGCACCGGGGTGCCGTCGAGGTCGCGCAGGTTCACCAGCAGCAGGATGCGGCGCGGCGAGCGCTCGATGCCGTAGCCGCGCGCCACCGACTCGGCCAGCCGGGCGGTCTGCACCACGCTGACGTGCACGGTGGTCCCGCCGACGGTCGATTCCGCCTCGGCGGATTGCGCCTGCAACGAGGCGGCCGGCGTCGGCGCCGGCGGGGTGCCCCCGCACGCGGCGAGCAGCAGCGTGGCGAGGGCGGCGGGCAGCAGGGCGGGGCGAGGCATCGGCTACTCCTGGTCGTTGGCGGCCGACAGGGCGCGGCCGCGTTCGGTGGCGGCGTGGATCGCGCGGGCGACCAGCGCGCGGAAGCCGCCGGCCTCGAAGGCCTCGAGCGCCGCCTGGGTGGTGCCGCCGGGCGAGGTCACCCGACGCCGCAGTTCGGCGGCCGGTTCGCCGCCCTCGATGAGCATGCGCGCGGCGCCGAGGATGGTCTGCAGGGCGAGGATGCGCGCCGCATCCGCGGGCAGGCCCTCGGCCTCGCCGGCGGCCTGCATCGCCTCGGCCAGCAGGAAGACGTAGGCGGGGCCGCTGCCCGACAGCGCGGTCACCGCGTCCATGCGCGCCTCGTCGTCGATCCACACCGTGCGGCCGGCGGCCGACAGCAGCGCCTCGGCGGCCGCGCGGCCCGGCGCGTCCACCGCCGCGTTGGCGTGCAGGCCGGTCACGCCCGCGCCGAGCAGCGCCGGCGTGTTCGGCATCGTGCGCACCACCGCGACGCCGCCGCCGAGCCAGCGCGCGAGCTGCGTGGACGTGATGCCGGCCGCGATCGAGACCACCAGCGGCCGCTGCGCCTGCGCCAGTGGCGCGAGCGCCTCGCACACCGCGCGCATCACCTGCGGCTTGACCGCCAGCACCCAGGTGGCGGCGCCGGCGGCCGCCTGCGCGTTGTCGGCGAAGGCGGCCACGCCGAATTCGCGCGCGAGGCCTTCGCGCAACGCGGCGACCGGTTCGGCGACGCGGATGCGGCCGGCGGGCGTGCCGCGCGCGACCAGCCCGCCGACCAGGCTGCGTGCCATGTTGCCGCCCCCGACGAAGGCGATGGTGTCTGAAGCGTTCATGCGGGTTCCTTGGGAGGGCGGGCGCCGAACAGCGCGGTGCCGACGCGGACCAGGGTGGCGCCTTCGGCCGCCGCGAGCTCGAGATCCTCGCTCATGCCCATCGAGAGGGTATCGATGCCGGGGTGGCGCGCCCGCAGGTCCTCGAACAGCAGGCGCATGCGGCGGAAGGCGTCGCGGCGGCGCGCCGGGTCTTCGAAGGGGGCGGGAATGGCCATCAGCCCGCGCAGGCGCAGCGCGGGTTCCGCGGCCACCGCCTCGGCCAGCGGGCCGATCGCGTCCGGCGCGCAGCCGTGCTTGCTGGCCTCGTCGTCGATGTTCACCTGCAGGAGCACGTTCAGCGGGGCGCGACCAGCCGGGCGGTGGCGGGCCAGGGCGGTGGCCAGGCGGGGGCGGTCGACCGTCTCCACCCAGTCGAAGCGTTCGGCCGCCTCGCGCGCCTTGTTCGACTGCAGGTGGCCGACCAGGTGCCACTCGATGTCCAGTCCGGCCAGCGCGTCCTGCTTGGCGAGGGCTTCCTGGACGTAGTTTTCGCCGAAGGCGCGCTGGCCCGCGGCGTGCAGTTCCGCGACCGCGGTCGCGGCCTGCCGCTTGGACACGGCCAATAATCGCGGCGTTGGCCGTCCGGCCGCACGCGCCGCGTTATCAAGTCGTTGCAGCAGGGTCTGCAGGGCATCCGCGAGCACGGCGGGGTCCAGTGGCGGCGGGTTGACGTCCCCGGCGGGGCGTCCATACTGCCGTCGGGGTAGGTCGTTTCGCCAGTCGGCGTCCAGCCGGCGGCCGTCGTGTGGGGAGCGCGAAGATGGATATCGCCGAGCTGTTGGCGTTCTCGGTCAAGAACAAGGCCTCGGACCTGCACCTGTCCGCCGGCCTGCCGCCGATGATCCGGGTGGACGGCGACGTCCGCCGGATCAACATCCCGGCGCTCGACCACAAGCAGGTCCACGCGCTGGTGTACGACATCATGTCGGACAAGCAGCGGCGCGACTACGAGGAGTTCCTCGAGGTCGACTTCTCCTTCGAGATCCCGGGCCTGGCCCGCTTCCGCGTCAACGCGTTCAACCAGAACCGCGGCGCCGGCGCGGTGTTCCGCACCATCCCGTCCGAGGTGCTCACCCTCGAGGACCTCGGCTGCCCGCGCATCTTCAAGGAGCTGATCGACCAGCCGCAGGGCCTGATCCTGGTCACCGGCCCGACCGGCTCGGGCAAGTCGACCACGCTGGCGGCGATGCTCGACCACATCAACAAGAACGAGTACGGGCACATCCTCTCGGTCGAGGACCCGATCGAGTTCGTGCACACCTCGCAGAAGTGCCTGATCAACCAGCGCGAGGTGCACCGCGACACCCACGGCTTCAACGAGGCGCTGCGCTCGGCGCTGCGCGAGGATCCGGACTACATCCTGGTCGGCGAGATGCGCGACATCGAGACCATCCGCCTCGCGCTGACCGCGGCCGAGACCGGCCACCTGGTGTTCGCCACCCTGCACACCTCGTCGGCGGCCAAGACCATCGACCGCATCATCGACGTGTTCCCGGCCGGCGAGAAGCCGATGGTGCGCTCGATGCTGTCGGAGTCGCTGCGCGCGGTGATCTCGCAGGCGCTGATGAAGAAGAACGGCGGCGGCCGCACCGCGGCGTGGGAGATCATGGTCGGCACCCCCGCCATCCGCAACCTGATCCGCGAGGACAAGGTCGCGCAGATGTACTCGGCCATCCAGACCGGCCAGCAGTACGGGATGATGACCCTCGACCAGCACCTGCAGGACCTGGTCAAGCGCGGCGTGGTCACCAAGCAGCAGGCGCACGGGTACGCCAAGGACAAGCGCCTGTTCGAGTGACCGCGGTCCGCGCGCAGGCCACGCAACGCACATCGCATTCTGGTAGGCATGGACTCCGGCGCGGCACGCGCCGGCTTCGCAGGACAGCAGCAGTTACCCGGCGAGGGCCGCGGTCCCGCCGGATCGGAGATCGGCCATGAGCAGCATCGACTTCACCTCGTTCCTCAAGCTGATGGCGCACCAGAAGGCGTCGGACCTGTTCATCACGGCCGGCATGCCGCCGGCGATGAAGGTGCACGGGAAGATCTCGCCGATCACCCAGAACCCGCTGACGCCGCAGCAGAGCCGCGACCTCGTCCTCAACGTGATGACGCCGCAGCAGCGCGAGGAGTTCGAGAAGACCCACGAGTGCAACTTCGCCATCGGCGTGGCCGGCGTCGGCCGCTTCCGCGTGTCGTGCTTCTACCAGCGCAACCAGGTCGGCATGGTGCTGCGCCGGATCGAGACCAAGATCCCGACGGTGGAGGAGCTCAACCTGCCGCCGATCATCAAGACGCTGGCGATGACCAAGCGCGGGATCATCATCTTCGTCGGCGCCACCGGCACCGGCAAATCGACCTCGCTGGCGTCGATGATCGACTGGCGCAACGAGCAGAGCTACGGCCACATCATCACCATCGAGGACCCGGTGGAGTTCGTGCACCCGCACAAGAACTGCGTGGTCACCCAGCGCGAAGTGGGCCTCGACACCGACAGCTGGGAGGCGGCGCGG
>JBQCFN010000054.1:0-13307 GCA_051959035.1 Lysobacteraceae bacterium
GACGGGACGTGCGCGGTGACGTGAAACGCGGCCGGCGGGGAACGCGTCAGGTCAACGCCGGGCCGAGCACCACCACCAGCACCGCCACCGATGCGCCGAGCACGCTCGCGACCATCGTGCGTGCGCTGCGCCCGCGGGCCCACATCCACAGGCCGGACACGCCCAGCAGCAGCATCGCGAGGGCGAAGCTGTCGGCCAGCCACGCCCAGGCCGCGCCGCCGCCCACGGCCTTGTGCAGGCGGTTGAAGGCCGCGAGCCAGTCGTGCCGGCTGTGGCGGATTTCCGCCCGCGCAGACCCCGGCACGTACTGCAGCGACCACGAGGCGCGCGCGTCGCCACCCGACAGGCTCCACTGCACCGGCCCGTCCGCGCGCCCGCGCGGCGCGCCCTTGCGGATCACCTGGGCGTCGAGATGCGCGCTGTCGCGCAGCCACAGCGACAGCGCTTCGGGCGACGTGCGCGCCGCCGCGGGCACCGCCAGCACCACGCGCGCGGCATCGGTGCTCCCGCCCTGCGGCCATGGCCGGTCGCCGAAGCGGTGGTTCATCACCAGGCCGGTCGCCCCGTAGAGCACGGCGGCGAGCGCGCCCCAGGCGCCGATCCACAGGTGCAGCTGGCGCACCCAGCGGTGCAGGCGGGCGCCGTGCGGTCGCCGCATGGCCGCCGCGGGCGCGCTCACTGCAGCGCCATCCGCCAGGTGAGGGTCAGCGCGCGCGGCGTGCCCGGCATGATCTGGTGGGTGGTGTGCGCGGTTTCGTACCAGGTGATGTCGCCGAGGTTGCGCAGGTTCAGCGCGATCTCGTGGCGGCCGCCGCGCCAGCGCAGCATGGCGTCGGTGCGCACGTAGCCGGGCAGCCGCACGAGGTCGTCGTTGGCGCTGTAGCGGTCGCCGACCGCAAACACGCCCAGGCCGGCCTCGAAGCCATGGCCGAGCGCGTAGGTGCCCCACAGCGACGCGCTCTGTTCCGGCACGTTCGACGGCCGGTTGCCCTGCAGCGGCACGCCGTTCTGGGCGTCGTTGGAACGCAGGATCTCCGCATCGAGGCGGGTATAGCCCAGGCGCACGTCGAGGCGGTCGCCGATGCGGCCGCCGAGCTCCAGCTCGATGCCGCGGCTGCGCTGCTCGCCGACCTGGATCAGCCGCGTCGGGTCCGCCGGATCGGTGGTGCGCAGGCCGTCGCGGGTCTGCTCGAACAGCGCCGCCGACGCGCTGACCGTGCCGTCGTGCCAGTCGCCCTTCCAGCCGACTTCCTTCAGCGTGGACTGTTCGGGCGACAGGTCGGCGGTGTTGGCCGCCAGCGAGAAGCCATCGCCCGAGGTCTGGAACGAGCGGCTCCACGCGGCGTACAGGCTGTGCGTCCCGTCCGGCTGCCAGACCACGCCGGCGCGCGGGCTGAAGGTGGTGTCGGTGCGCGAGAGCCGGCTGCCGTCGAGGTGGTCGGCGAGCGCCTGGCCGAAGCGGTCCCAGCGTCCGCCGACCAGCGCCTTCCAATGCTCGCCGAGCGCCAGCTGGTCCTGCACGTACACGCCGATGCCGTTGCCGATGAAGTCGCGGTCGGTCGACAGCGTGTCCGACGGCGTGCTGCCCACCGACAGGTCCGGATGGTCCAGCGCGACCGCCGCCGCGCTGCCGCGCCACTGCAGGGCGCTGCGCTTCTGCTGGCCGCCTTCCATGCCCAGCAGCAGCGTGTGGCGCACCGCCCCATTGCCGAAGTCCGCCAGCGCCTCGACCTGGCCGAAGCCGTCGCGGCCGGTGGTCCGGCCGTTGTACTGGCCGCGCAGCACCTGGCGGCCGTCGTCGCTCACCGCGTTGGCGTAGGTGTTGTAGAAGTCGCCGTCCACGGCGTGGCCGACCACCGAGGCGCGCAGCTGCCAGCGCTCGCCCAGCGCCGAGCGCCAGGTCAGCCGCGCCTCGCCCGAATCGTTGTCGTGGTGGTCGCGCGCGGGATCGCCGTAGTAGGTCGCGACGTCGACCGGCGCCGGTCGGCCGCCCAGCCCCGGGATGCCGCGGTCGGGCATGCGCCGGTCGCGCAGGAACTCCGCCTGCGCCACCAGCGTGCCGTCGCCGATCCGCCAGGCCATCGACGGCGCGGCGAGCTGGCGCTCCAGGTGGCCGTGGTCGCGGAAGCCGTCGGCGTCCTCGGCGGCCGCATTGAAGCGCCATGCGAACGCGTCGGTCGGGCTGCGGCCGATGTCGAAGGTGCCGCGGAAGGCGTCGAAGCTGCCCGCGGCCAGGGAGACCTCGCCGACGTCGCCGCCGAAGCGCGGCTTCTTGCTGATCCGGTTGACCAGGCCGCCGCCGGAGCCGCGCCCGTAGAGCACGCTGGCCGGGCCGCGCAGCACCTCGATGCGCTCGATGTCGGCGAGATCGCGGTAGTAGGGCGAGTCGTCGCGGAAGCCGTCGAGGTACTGGTCGTAGAGCGCGCTGAAGCCGCGGATGTTGACCTGGTCGCGGCGGCCTTCGCCCATCGTCAGCGACACGCCCGGCACGGTTTCGAGCGCCTGGTTGAGGCTGCGCACGTCGCGCTCGTCGAGTTCCTGGCGGGTGACCGCCGATACCGCCTGCGGTACGTCGCGCAGCGGCGTGCTGGTGCGGGTCGCGGTTTCGGCGGCGGTGGCGTGGCGCGGGGCCTTCGCGTTGACCTCGATCACGTCGAGCGTCTGCGGCTCGGGAGCCGCGGCTTCGGCGGCGTGCACGGAAGCGGCGGACAGGGCCAGCAGCAGGGCGGCCGCGAGCGGGGCGGGGACGGGGCAGCGGGACATCGTCTTCCTTGGGACGCGGCCAGCCGGCCGCCGACAAGGCGACGATGTTAATGAGAATCGTTATCAACCGCAACGGTCAGCGGTCGTCGCGCGTCCACACCGCGCCGTCCTCGACCTTGACCGGGAACTTCGCCACCGGCGCGTAGGCCGGCGGGTTGAGCGCGCGCCCGTCGCGCACGTCGAACTTCGAGCCGTGCAGCACGCATTCGATGGTCGCTTCGTCGGCGTCGAACGGTCCGCACGACAGCTCGAAGTCCTCGTGCGAGCAGCGGTCCTCGAGCGCGTAGAAGTCGCCGTCGTAGTTGAAGACCACGATGGCGGTGTCGCCGTCCCAGGCGACCTTCGATTCGCCCGGCAGCAGTTCCGCGGTCGTGCACACCCGCACCCAGTCGCCCATCGCCCGCTCCTTCGCGCCGCCCACGGACTGGCGCGTTGTTGGATTCAGAAGGTCTTTTCCAGCACTTCGAAACGCAGGTCCGGCCGTTTCGGCAGCCCGAAGCGCTCGTCGCCGTAGGGAAACGGCTTGGTGATCCCGGTGCGCCGGTAGCCGCGGCGCTCGTAGAAGGCGATCAGCTCGGCGCGCAGGTCGATCACGGTCATGCGCATCGCCGGCAGCTGCCAGTCCTCGCGCGCCATGCGCTCGGCCTCCGCCAGCAGCGCCTTGCCGATGCCGCCGCCCTGCAGCCCGGGTCGCACCGAGAACATGCCGAAGTAACCGGCGCCGTCCTCGATGGCGACGTGGGCGCATGCGAGCAACGCGCCATCGCCACCGGCGGCGTCGTCGCGTTCTGCCAGCAGGATCACGCCGCCGGGGCGGCGGATGCAGGCGCCGACGTCGTCGGCGTCGGTGCGGCGGCCGTCGAGCAGGTCGGCCTCGGTGGTCCAGCCGGCGCGGCTGGCGTCGCCGCGGTAGGCGGATTCGACCAGCGCGACGATCGCGTCGGTATCGGCTTCGGTGGCGGGGCGGAAACGCAGGTCGGCCATCAGCGGGTCAGCAGGAACCAGGAATAGCGGAGGTAGGGCCAGAGCATGAGCAGGACCAGCAGGAGCAGCAGCGGCAGCGCGACCCGCAGCACCAGCTTGAGCGTGCGCGCGGCGCGGCCCTGGATGGCCTCGGCGCGGTCGTTGATGCGCTCCACGCGGGCGAGCTGCTCCGCGTGCAGGCGGACGTGGTCGCGCTGCAGCTGCAAGGCCTCGCGCTGGTTGTCGCGGATCTCGCGCAGCAGCGCGGCGATGTCGTCGGACATGGCGGCTCCCCGGATCGCGCGAGTCTAGCGGGCAACGGCGCGCGCTGCAGCGTCAGCCCAGCAGCCGGCGCACCTTGCGCAGCGCGGCGATGAAGGCCTCGATCTCCGCGTGGGTGTTGTAGAACGCGAGCGAGGCGCGGCAGGTCGCCGGCACGCCGTAGAAGTGCATCAGCGGGTGCGCGCAATGGTGGCCGGAGCGCACCGCCACGCCTTCCAGGTCGAGCAGGGTCGCCAGGTCGTGCGCGTGCGCGCCTTCGACCAGGAACGACACCACCGCCGCCTTGTCCGGCGCGTTGCCGATGATGCGCAGCCCCTCGACCTTGCGCATCTCCTCGTCGAGGTGGGCGAGCAGTTCGCGCTCGCGCGCGGTGATGGCGGCCATGCCGAGCGCGTCGAGGTAGTCCGCCGCCACGCCCAGGCCGATGTGGCCGGCGATGTTCGGCGTGCCGGCCTCGAAGCGGTGCGGCGGATCGTTGAACACCGTGCCTTCGAAGCGCACCTCGCGGATCATCTCGCCGCCGCCGAGGAACGGTGGCATCGCCGCGAGGTGCTCGCGGCGCGCCCACAGGCCGCCGGTACCGGTCGGGCCGCACATCTTGTGGCCGGTGAAGGCGTAGAAATCGCAGCCGATCGCCGGCACGTCCACCGCGAGGTGCGGCAGCGCCTGCGAGCCGTCGACCACGGTCACGATGCCGCGCCGGCGCGCCTCGCGGCAGATCGCCGCCACCGGGTTGACGGTGCCGAGCACGTTGGAGACGTGGGCGACGCCGAGCAGCTTCACCTCCGGCGTCATCGCCGCGAACAGCGCATCGAGGTCGAGCACGCCGTCGGGCGTGATGTCGGCGACCTTGATCGTGGCGCCGCTGCGCCCGGCCACCAGCTGCCACGGCACGATGTTGGCGTGGTGCTCCATCCGGGTGAGCAGGATGGCGTCGCCGGGCTGCAGCCGCGGCAACGCCCACGAGTAGGCGACGAGGTTGATCGCGAAGGTGGTGCCGCTGGTCAGCACCAGCTCGTCGGCGCGCACGTTGAGGTGGCGCGCGAGGGTGCGGCGCGCGCCCTCGTAGGCCTCGGTCGCCTCGGTGCCGAGGGCGTGCACCGCGCGGCTGACGTTGGCGTTGTGGCGGCGGTAGAAGTCGTCGACCGCGTCGATCACCGCCGCCGGCTTCTGCCCGGTGTTGGCCGAGTCCAGGTACACCAGCGGCTTGCCGTGGACTTCGCGCGCGAGCAGCGGGAAGTCGGCGCGCACCCGCGTCCAGTCGACCGCGCCGGCGTGCGCGTCTTCGGCCTGCCTGGCTTCCGGCACGCGCGGGTCGGGGTGGAGGACGCCCGCCATGCTCATGCCTCCAGCCGCGCCAGGCCGGCGTCGAGCGCCTGCAGCAGGGCCTCGCGCAGCGCCGGCGCGTCGACCGCCACCGCCGCCTCGCGCGCGAACGCCGCCGTCAGCAGCCGGCGCGCCTGCGCTTCCGGCAGGCCGCGCGAACGCAGGTAGAACATCGCGGTCGGGTCGAGCTGGCCGACCGCCGCGCCATGCGCGGCCTTGACCTCGTCGGCGTGGATCTCCAGGACCGGCTGGGTGTCGATCTCGGCCTGGTCGGACAGCAGCAGGTTCTTGTTCGACAGGTTGGCGTCGCTGCCGTCGCCGCCTGCATGGATGGTGATGCCGCCGTGGAAGACCACGCGGCTGCGGCCGGCGCCGAGGCCGCGCCAGAGCAACTCGCAGCCGGTGTCGCGGGCGACATGCTGGATGCCGAGCCGGGTGTCGACGTGCCGGCGGCCGGTGCCGAGCAGCACGCCGCTGGCGGCCACGCGCGCGCCGTCGCCTTCCAGCCGCACGTTGAGCTCGTGGCGCGACAGGCCGGCGCCGAGTTCGAGGTCGACGCGCTGGTAGCGCGCGCCGCGCGCCAAGCGTGCGTCGGTGCGCGCGACGAGGGTCGCGCGCGCGGCCTCGTCCTGCACCCGCGCGTGCACCAGCGTCGCGCCCTCGCCCACGTCGACATCGACCAGCGTGTTGCCGAGGTGCGCATGTTCGCCAGCGGCGAGGTGGTGCTCGACCACGACGAGGCGCGCGCCGGGCTGGAGCTCGATACGGTGCCGCGCATGCCAGGCCTGGTCCGCGCCGGCCGGCGCGCCGAGGAAGACGAGGTGCAGCGGCGCCTCGCAGGCCACGCCCGCGCCGGCCTGCAGCAGCGCGCCCTGGCGCGCGAGGGCAAGGTTGAGGCGGGCGAAGACCTCGTCCACGCGCACGAAGCGGCATGCGTCCACGCCGGCGTCGATGCCCGGCCGGGGCGCGAAGGCGATGCCGGCGGGCAATCCGTCCACCATCGACAACGCGGCGTCGAAATGGCCATTGACGAACACCAGCCGCGGCCCGTCGATGCGCGCGACCCGGGCGGGATCGACCGTGGCCGGCGTGGCGGCGGAGAACGCGCGCCGCTCCAGCGCCCGCAACGGGGTGTACTTCCACGCTTCGTTGCGCGCAGGCGGCAGGCCGTCGCGCAGCGCGGCGTCGAGCGCCGCGCGCGCGGCGGCGTCGCCGTCGAAGGCGCTGGCCAGGGAGTCGAGCAGCGCGCTGCTCACGCCGCGCGCTCCGGCACCACGCGGTCGCGCAGCCAGGCGTAGCCCTGCTGCTCGAGCTGCAGCGCGAGCTCCGGCCCGCCGGTCTCGACGATGCGGCCGTCGGCCAGCACGTGGACCACGTCCGGGCGGATGTAGTCGAGCAGGCGCTGGTAGTGGGTGATGAGGAGGAAGGCGCGGTCGGGCGAGCGCAGCGCGTTGACGCCGTCGGCGACGTTCTTCAGGGCATCGATGTCGAGGCCTGAATCGGTCTCGTCGAGGATGGCGAGCTTGGGCTCCAGCACGGCCAGCTGGAAGATCTCGTTGCGCTTCTTCTCGCCGCCCGAGAAGCCCTCGTTGACGCCGCGGTGCAGCAGCTCGTCCTTCAGGTGCAGCACGGCGAGCTTCTCGCGCACCAGCTTGAGGAAGTGCATGGAGTCCAGCTCGGGCTCGCCGCGCGCCTTGCGCTGCGCGTTGAGCGCCGAGCGCAGGAAGTAGGTGTTGTTCACGCCCGGGATCTCGACCGGGTACTGGAAGGCGAGGAACACGCCTTCGGCCGCGCGCTGCTCGGGATCCTGCGCGAGCAGGTCGCGCCCCTCGAAGCGCACCGAACCGGCGGTGACCTCGTAGCCCTCGCGGCCCGCGAGCACGTTGCCGAGGGTCGACTTGCCCGCGCCGTTCGGCCCCATGATCGCGTGCACCTGGCCCGGCTGCACCTCGAGCGAGAGGCCCTTGAGGATCTCCTTGCCGGCGACGCGGACGTGGAGGTTTTCGATCTTCAGCATGTGGAATTGTCCAAGGCTATGACGTGGCCATCCAGGCGCGGGCCGGCCGCGGATGGCGGGGCATGGGGTTGCTCAGCCGACCGCGCCTTCGAGGCTGACTTCCAGCAGCTTCTTGGCCTCCACCGCGAACTCCATCGGCAGCTCGCGGAAGACGCTCTTGCAGAAGCCGTCGACGATCATCGACACCGCGTCCTCCTCGCCGATCCCGCGCGCGCGGCAGTAGAACAGCTGCTCGTCGCTGATCTTGGAGGTGGTCGCCTCGTGCTCGACGGTCGCCGAGGGGTGCTTGACCTCGATGTACGGGAAGGTGTGCGCGCCGCACTGCTTGCCGATCAGCAGCGAGTCGCACTGGGTGTGGTTGCGCGCGCCCTCGGCGCTGCGCTCGACCTTGACCAGGCCGCGATAGGCATTCTGCCCACGCCCGGCGCTGATGCCCTTGCTGACGATCTTCGACTTGGTGCGCTTGCCGACGTGGATCATCTTGGTGCCGGTGTCGGCCTGCTGGTGGTGGTGGGTCAGCGCCACCGAGTGGAATTCGCCGACCGAGTCGTCGCCGAGCAGCACGCAGCTCGGGTACTTCCACGTGATCGCCGAGCCGGTCTCGACCTGGGTCCAGGTCACCTTGCTGCGCGCGCCGCGGCATTCGGCGCGCTTGGTCACGAAGTTGTAGATGCCGCCGCGGCCTTCCTCGTCGCCGGGGTACCAGTTCTGCACCGTCGAGTACTTGATTTCGGCGTCGTCCAGCGCCACCAGCTCGACCACCGCCGCGTGCAGCTGGTTCTCGTCGCGCTGCGGCGCGGTGCAGCCCTCGAGGTAGGACACGTGGCTGCCTTCCTCGGCGATGATCAGGGTGCGCTCGAACTGGCCGGTGTGGCCGGCGTTGATGCGGAAGTAGGTGCTCAGCTCCATCGGGCAGCGCACGCCTTTGGGGATGAACACGAACGAGCCGTCGGAGAACACCGCCGAGTTGAGCGCGGCGAAATAGTTGTCGCCGGGGCCGACCACGGTGCCGAGGTACTTGCGCACCAGCTCGGGATGCGAGCGGATGGCGTCGCTCATCGAGGTGAAGATGACGCCGGCCGCGGCCAGTTCCTTCTGGAAGGTGGTGCCGACCGACACCGAGTCGAACACCGCGTCCACCGCCACGCCGGCGAGCTTGGCGCGCTCGTGCAGCGGCACGCCGAGCTTGTCGTAGGTGTCGATCAGTTCCTGCGGCACCTCGTCCAGCGACTTGTACTTCGGGCCCTTCGGCGCGGAGTAGTAGCTCAGCGCCTGCAGGTCGATCGGCGCGAGCCGCAGCTTGGCCCAGTCGGGCTGGCGCAGGGTCAGGAAGTGGCGGTAGGCCTCCAGCCGCCACTGGGTCATCCAGTCCGGCTCTTCCTTCTTGGCCGACAGCGCGCGGATGACGTCCTCGTCCAGGCCGGGCGGCAGCGAGTCGGATTCGATGTCGGTGACGAAGCCGGCGTCGTAGCGACGGCCCAGCTGCTGCAGGATCTCGGCGTTTTCCACGGGGACGGTGTCGGTGGCGGAGGCCATGCGCGAGCTCACGCGGGGGCCAGGGTGGAAGGGATGCGCCGGCGCGGCGCGGGGATCGCCTCGGGCGGCGCCAGCATCTGCGCCAGCGAGACGCCGCGCAGGGCGTCGGCGACGACGTCGTTGATGCGGCGCCAGTTGGCGCGCACGCCGCACGACGATTCGATGCCGCAGCTGCCGGCGTGCAGGCTGCATTCGGTCATGCCGAGCGGGCCTTCCATCGCCTCGACGATCTCGAACAGCGAAATGCCGTCGGCCGGACGCGCCAGCCGGTAGCCGCCGTTGGCGCCGCGCAGGCCTTCCACCAGCCCGGCCTGGGCCAGCGGCTTGAGCAGCTTGGCGACGGTCGGCAGCTCCAGCCCGGCCAGTTCGGCCAGGGCGGGCGCGTTCAGCACCTCGCCCGGCCGCGCGGCGAGCACGGTCAGGACGACGGTGGCGTAGTCGGTGAGGCGGGTGACCCGGAGCATGGCGCGGCGCGCTGGTTGATTCCGTACCGAAATTGTACGGTTTTGCGGCGCGCGCGGCCAGCGGCGGAAACCCGCCGGCCGTCCCGGTTCAGCCGTGCCGGCCGCAGAACGGCGCGGCGGGGACCGGCCGCGGTCAGCCCGTGGCGGCGGGCGCCTTCGGTGGCGCCGGCAGCACCCACTGCACGTAGGGCATGTCCGGCGCCTCGCCGGGAGGCAGGTAGGCCGGGGCCGGCTGGCCGGCGGGGCCCAGCGAGCGGAGGAAGCGGTAGAGCGCGCGGCGGTCGTCCGGCGTCATCGCGCGGATGGCGAAGTCCGGCATCGGCGGGCGCGTGTGCAGGTCGGCGCTGTAGGCCATCCACTTCGCCTCGTCCATCTCCTGCACCTTCAGGCGCAGGTTGGCGGGATAGGTGGTGCCCCACGGGCCGTTCCAGCCGAGCGGCGAACCGACCAGCCATTGGGCCTTCGGGGTGGCGCCGCCGGATTCGGCGTAGCCGGGGGTGTGGCAGTCGTTGCAGCCGCCGATGCGGGCGATGTATTCGCCGCGCGCGAGCAGGTCGGCGCCGGCCGGGGCGGCGGCGCGCGGCGAGGCGTCGGCGGAGGCGACCGGCGCGGCGCCGCCGCCGTCCGACGGCTGGCAGGCAGCCAGCGCGAGCGCGGCGAGGGCGGGAAGGACGGCGGGCAGGCGGGACATGGTGCGGCTCCGTGCGCAGGGCGGTGATGCCTGTGACACGCAAGGCGCACGCGCGGGCGGCCACCGGCCACCACGGCCACGCCACCCGGATTCGGCGACAATGCCCCTCTTTCCCTCCGGATGTCCCTGATGCCGCGCAAGATCGTCGCCCGCAAGTCCGCCATCCACGGCAACGGCGTGTTCGCCCTCGTCCCGATCGCCAAGGGCGAGCGGATCATCGAATACAAGGGCCGGCGCCGGACCCACGAGGAGGTCGACACGGGCGACACCGGCGGGGTGGAGTCGGGCCACACCTTCCTGTTCACGCTCAACGACGACTACGTCATCGATGCCAACTACGGCGGCAACACCGCGCGCTGGATCAACCACAGCTGCAACCCCAACTGCGAGGCGGTGCTGGAGGAGCACGAGGGCGACGACCGCCGCAAGGACCGCGTCTTCATCGAGGCCAGGCGGGCGATCAAGGCCGGCGACGAGCTGACCTACGACTACGGCATCACCCTGGACGAGCCGCACACCGCGCGGCTGAAGAAGATCTGGGCCTGCCGCTGCGGCGCGAAGAACTGCACGGGGACGATGCTCAAGCCCAAGCGCTGAGCCGCCGGCAGGCGCCCCCGCGGGTGGCATGCGGATGCACCGGAGGCGGCCAGGGTTGGGATGACTTTCGCCAGTCGGAGCGCGGCACGGGCCCCGCTAGCCTTGCGCCGCCCCGACACCGGCTCCGTCCATGCGACCCTCCCCGCTGCTGACCCTGTCCTGCGCGCTGCTGCTGGGCGCGCTGCCGTCCGCGGCCCGGGCGGTCACCATCGACGGCATCGTCGATCCCGCGGAATGGCAGGGCGCCGAACACGTCACCGACTTCCGCCTGACCCAGCCGCTGTCGCGCGCGCCGGCGCCGTATCCGACCGAGGCCTGGATCCTCGCCACCCCCGAGGGCCTGGCGATCGCGTTCCGCAACCGGCAGCCGGCGAACGTGCCGCGGACCCGCCAGGTCGCGCAACGCGACGTCGGCGCGCAGGCCGACCGGGTCAACGTCTACGTCGACTTCGACGGCGACGGCCGCACCGGCTACAACTTCACGGTGCTGCTGTCGGACAGCATCATCGACGCCACGATCACCAACGAGAACCAGTTCAGCACCGACTGGGACGGCAACTGGAAGCACGCCGTCGGCGAGGACGCACAGGGCTGGTCGGCCGAGGTGCTGCTGCCCTGGTACATCGCGCCGATGCGCGCCGGCACGGACGGCAAGCGCACGCTCGGGCTCTCGCTGGACCGCGTGGTCGGCGCCACCGGCCAGCGCATGGCGTGGCCGGCGGTGAGCTTCACCGAACCGCGCTTCCTGACCGTGCTCGCGCCGGTCACCGTGCCGGAGTACAGCCAGTCGCTGCTGGCGGTGACGCCGTTCGGCGTGGCCGTCGCCGACAACGTGCGCGGCACGCAGCATTTCGATACCGGCGCGGACGTGTTCTGGAAGCCGAACGGCCGCTTCCAGCTCAGCGCCACGCTCAATCCCGACTTCGGTCAGGTCGAGAGCGACCAGCTGGTGGTGAACTTCAGCGCGGTCGAGACCTTCTTCAGCGACAAGCGTCCGTTCTTTACCGAGAACCAGGGCTTCTTCGACGTGCCCTTCGGCGGCGTCGGCAATGCCAACCGGCTGATCTACACGCGGCGCGTGGGCGGCCCGGCGGACGACGGCAGCGGCGCCGGCGACGTGACCGCGGCGGTCAAGGTCAACGGCAGCGCGGGCGCGTACAACTACGGCGTGTTCGCGGCGACCGAGGCCGACGATGCCGGGCGCGACTTCTACGCCGTGCGCGCCACCCGCGACTTCGCCGACCAGGGCTTCGGCGTGATGGCCACCCGGGTCGAGCGGCCGTTCCTGGACCGCACCGCCAGCGTCTACGAAGTCGACCACCATTGGGCGCCGACGCCGCGGCTCAACCTGCGCACCACGCTGGTGGCCAGCGACATCGACCAGGCCGGCGCCAGCAGCCGCGACAGCGGCGGCCAGGTCCGCATCGACCACGACCTGGGCAACGGCTGGCGGCAGAACCTCTACGCCCTGCACCTGGGCGGCGCCCTGCAGCTCAACGACTTCGGCTACCTCGAGCGCAACAACTTCAACTACGCGCGCTACGAGATCGACCGCCGGCTCACCAGTCTGCCGGAGTCGTCGTCCTATGCATCGCACGAGTGGCGCTTCGCCACCTCGCGGCGCTTCAACGACGACGGCGCGCACCTGACCGACGCCTGGGCGGTGGACCTGCTCGGCGACCTGCGCAACGGCGGCAACGACTTCTTCGAGATCGCCGGCTACACGCCGGGCAACGACGACCTGCTCCTGCGCGGCAACGGCCTGGTCAAGGTGCCGGCGAAATTCTTCCTCTACTACGAGCGCGTGATCCCGCGCCAGCAGCGCTGGGGCCTGTACTGGCACGTGAACTACGCGGCCGAAGGGCTCGGCGGGCCGCGCCACGGCGCGGTCGACGTCGACTTCAACCCGACCTATTTCGCCAGCGACAACCTCAGCTTCGGGGTCGAGCTGTTCGCCCGGCACAACCCCGACTGGCTGCTGTGGCCGGACTGGATCGCCCAGGACGGCCGCCAGCTCGGCAGCTTCAGCGCCAACCAGGTCCAGCTCAACGGCAACGTCCAGTGGATCATCAGCGCCAGGCAGGAGCTGCGGATCAAGCTCGAGACGATCGCGCTGGATGCGCGCCTGCGCCAGGCCTGGCGCGTGGCCGACGACGGCACGCCGGTGGCGACCCACGACGACATCCCGGACATCAGCCTGCGCAACCTCGGCTTCCAGGTGCGCTACCGCTACGAACTGGCGCCGCTGTCCAACCTCTACATCGCCTACGTGCGCGGTGGCGCGGCGTTCGACACGTTCGGCCGCGAGGTGGGGCCGCTGCTGCGCGATGCGTTCTCGCTGCGCGACAGCGAGCAGCTGCTGGTCAAGCTGAGCTACCGCTTCGAGCTGTAGGCCGCGGGGATCCGGCCCGGGCGCTTCATTGCGCCGGCGCCGCCGCCAGCGGATGCAGCTCGATGCCCGCGATGCGCCAGGTGCGCTGCTCGGGCGTGGCGCCGTCGACCACCGCGCGGCGCAGCGTGACCGCGCCGCCGAGCCGCTGCGTGCCGCCGTCGCGCAGGCCGCGCACCAGCGTGACCGGCACGCTGACGTAACGCGAACCGGCGGCGCCCTCGATCCGGCCGGGCGCGCCGATGCTGGCGTCGCTGGAGGCGACGTCGGCCTGTTCGG
>JBQCFN010000055.1:0-3574 GCA_051959035.1 Lysobacteraceae bacterium
CGGACATCATGCTGCCGTCGGGCGCGCCACTGGCGCCGTGGCCGGAGCTGGAAGGCGGCGCGCTGGACGCGCTCGACGTGCTGCTGCGGCTGCTGCGCGTGCTCGAGCGCCACGAGCGCCTGCTGGCCGAGGCGATGCCGCCGGCGCAGTGGCGCGAGCGCCTGCTCGGCCTGCTCGACGCGGTGCTGCCGGCAGCGCCCGCCCAGGCGGCGGGCCAGCGCGCGCTGGAGCGGTTGCGCGCGCTGGTGGGGGCGTTCGCCGCTGCCGCCGGACGCGCGGATGTCGCGCTGGCGGTGCCCGCGGAGGTGGTGCGCGCGCACTTCGCCGCCGCGCTCGCCGAAGCCGATACCCGCGCGCCGCTGCTCACCGGCGGCGTCAGCTTCGGCCGCATGGTGCCGATGCGCCTGCTGCCGTTCCGCGCGATCTGCGTGCTCGGCATGAACGACGGCGACTATCCGCGCCGCGACCCGGCCGCCGGTCTCAACCGCCTCGCCGCCGAACTCGGCACCGCGCACCGCCGCCACGGCGACCGCTCGCTGCGCGAGGACGACCGCTTCCTGTTCCTGCAGCTGTTCGCCTCCGCCGGCGACGTGTTCTACGTGAGCTACCTCGGCGCCGACGCGCGCGACGGCAGCGCGCGCGAGCCCTCGGTGCTGGTGAGCGAACTGCTGGAAGCCGCGGCGGCGCACCACGCCGATCCGGCGAATGCGCGCGCGGCGCTGGCCGTGTGGCATCCGTTGCAACCGTTCGCGCCGACCGCGTTCGGGCCGGCGGACGAGCCGCGCCGTTTCAGCTACCACGGCGAATGGCGGCCGGCGGCGGGCCAGGCGCGCGGCGCGGGCGGCGCGCTGGCGCCCTGGTGCGGCGCGCCGCTGGCGGTCGCCGGCGCGGCGGACGAGGTACTGACGATCGCCGGGCTGCGCCGCTTCCTGCGCGATCCCGCCGGCGCCTTCCTGCGCCAGCGCCTCGGACTGCGCCTGCCCGAAGCGGTGGAGGAGGCCGAGGACATCGAGCCGCTGCTGCTGCCGCGCAACGGCCTGGAGCGGCTGGCGTTGCAGGACGCGGTGCTCGCCGCGGCGATCGTCGGCGACACCGCCGCGCTGCCCGCACGCCTGCGCGCGCGCGGGCTGCTGCCGCCCGGCCCGCTGGCGGAACGCGAACTCGAGGCGCTGCTCGTCGAGGCGCGGGACTATGCGCGGCTGTTCACGGACTGGCGCGCGGGCGCCGAGGCCATCGCCCTGCCGATCGACTTCGCGCTCGACGGCGTGCGCCTGCAGGGCCACGTCGCCGGCGTCTATCCGCACGGCCTCGCGCGCCTGCGCATGGGCGCGCCGAACGGGCCTTCGGTGATCCGCGACGGCCTGGACTGGCTGCTCGCCAACGCCGCCGGGCAGCGCGTCCCGCTGGTGAACTTCCACCACGACGGCGAGCGTCCGACCGCGAGCGAGCGCGACGGCATCGACCCCGACAGCGCCTGCGACGCGCTGCGTGCGCTGTTGCGGTTGCGCGCGCAGGGCCTCGCCGAGCCGCTGCCGTGGGGCGCCTATGCGGGCTGGGCCTGGTTCGGCGCCGACGACGCCGACAAGGCGCTGAAGGCGGCGCGCGAACGCTGGAGCGGCCGCCAGGCCGGCTGGGCGGAAGGCGAAGCGGATGCGTTCCGCCTGACCCTGCGCGGCCGCGACCTGTTCGAGGATCCCGCCTTGCGCGCGCGTTTCGCCGCCATCACCCGCGCGGTGTTCGTGCCGCTCACCACCGGCAGGCCTTGGGCCGCCGACGCCGGCGAGGCCGCGGCATGAACGCGCCGGCCTGGGTCGACCCCTACCTCACGCTGCCGCTGCACGGCCTGCGCCTGATCGAGGCCAGCGCCGGCACCGGCAAGACCTTCACCCTCGCCACCCTGGTCACCCGGCTGGTGGTCGAGCAGGGCCTGCGGGTGGGCCAGGTGCTGGCGGTGACCTTCACCGAAGCCGCCACCCAGGAGTTGCGCAAGCGCATCCGCGAGCGGCTCGAGCGCGCGGCGAAGATCGCGCGCGAGGCGCCGGGCGCCGGCGCGCCGTCCGCGGAGGATGCGCTCAGCCACGCGATCATCGAGCGCCACCTCGCCGGCGGCGGCGAGTCGCGCGCGCGCCTCGCCCGGCGCCTGCAACAGGCCGCGCTGGAAATCGACCTCGCCGCGATCTTCACCATCCACGGCATCTGCGCCCGCGTGCTGCGCGAGCACGCGCTGGAGAGCGGGCACGCCTTCGACGCGCCGACGCTGCTGACCAGCGACGCCGCGCTGCGCGAGGAACTCGCCGCCGATCTGTGGCGCGCGCTGGCCGCGGAACCGGAATCGGCGCTGTTGCTGCCCACCCTGTGGAGCGGCCCGGCGGCGCTGAAGGACGACCTGCCGGCCTTACTGTCGCGCGATCCGCTGCGCCCGGCGGCGGGCGACGCGGGCGAGGATCCGACGCCCGCGCTGGACGCGGCGGCATCCGCGCTGTGCGCCGCGATCGCCGAAGCGGGCGAGCAGGCGCGGGCCGAGATCGCACGGGCGTTCGACGACAAGGTGTTCGACGGGCGCCGTGCCAGGCGCCCCAGTTTCGACAAGGCCTGGGATGCGCTGTGCCGGGGCGTGGCCGCGCGCGACTGGGTGTTCGACGCCGGGAGCCACCTCGACAAGCTGCTGCCGGACCGCCTGCGCGAGCTCTGCCGGGACGGCCTCGCGGCGCGGGCGCCATGCTCACGGGTGTTCGACGCGCTCGCCGACTGGGCCGCCGCGGCGGACGCAAGCCGGCGTTGGCGGCAGGCGCGCGCCATCGCGCTGCTGCACCGCGTGCGCGCCGATGCCCGCGCGCGCCTGGCCGAACTCAAGCGCGCGCGCCGCCTGCAGACCTTCGACGACCTCCTCGACGGCGTCGCCGACGCGCTCGACGGCGCCCGCGGCGACGCGCTGGTGGCCGCGCTGCGCGCGCAGTACCGCTTCGCGCTGGTCGACGAGTTCCAGGACACCGATGCGCGCCAGTGGGCGATCTTCCGCCGCGTGTTCGGCCGGGCGCACGGCGACGCGCCGCCGGCGCTGTTCCTGATCGGCGATCCCAAGCAGGCGATCTACGGTTTCCGCGGCGGCGACGTGCACACCTACCTGCAGGCGCACGCCATCGCCGAGCATGCGCCGCCGCTGGACCGCAACTTCCGCTCGCGGCCGTCGCTGCTGCAGGCGGTCGCCGGCCTGTACGCGCAGGCCGGCGCGGACGCCTTCGCCGACCCGCGCATCCGCTTCCAGCCGGTGCGCCCGGGCGGCCGGCGCGGCGATGCCGACTTCGAACGCGGCGGCGCGGCCGCGCCGGCGCTGACCGTGCGCCGGATCGAGCGCGATCCCGACGACGCGCAGGCCGGCCCGTTCAGCGCCGAGCGCTCGCGCGCGCTCGCCACCCGCGCCTGCGTGGCCGAGATCCATGCGTTGCTGGCCGACGCGCGCGCCGGCCACGCCCGGCTCGACGGCCGCCCGTTGCAGCCGGGCGACCTCGCGGTGCTGGTGCGCTCGCACCACGAGGCCACGCGCATCCAGCGCGCGCTCGCGGCCGCCGGGATC
>JBQCFN010000056.1:0-3244 GCA_051959035.1 Lysobacteraceae bacterium
GTCGCGTGGCCCCAGGTGTCGTTGATCGCCTTGAAGCGGTCGATGTCGAAGAACACCAGGCTCAGCGGCTCGCCGCGCCGCACGCCGTCGGCATAGGTGTCGCCGGCGATGCGGTTCCAGCCGGCACGGTTGGTCAGGCCGGTGAGCGCGTCGGTGCTGGCCTGGCGGTGCAGGCGCTGGCGCATGCGGAAATTGGAGACCGCGAAATCGAGCCGGTAGCGGCCCAGCAGCAGGCCGAAGCCGATGCTGGTCGCGCTGTAGACCCAGTACAGCGCCTCGCCGCTGGCGGGCGCGCCGTACAGGCGCAGGCGCAGCACCGACAGGACGGCCATCAGGGCCGCCATCGCCCAGGTGGAACCGCGCCGCGCCATCAGCGCGAGCAGTGCGATCGGCATCAGCTCGAACAGGCCGGTGCGGATCGCGAGCTGGCCGTGATGCCCCGGCACCGGCATGGTCAGGAACACGCCGGCGAGCAGCGTCGCCAGCAGGGTCAGCAGCAGGCGCACCCGCCAGGCGGCGATGTGCCAGGTCGCGATCGCGCAGCCGCCCACCGCCAGCGCGCCCAGCTCGACCACCTACCAGGGATAGCCGATGCCGGCGGTCTCGCCGGTGGCCTCGCAGCCGCCCACCAGCGCCATGATCAGCGCGGCGCCGCCGATCACGCCGCTGACGATCGGCCGCGCCGCGCGCACCTGCGCCTCGACCAGGGCGGCGCGCTCGGCCGCGCCCAGGCCCTGCAGCGGGCGCCGCTTCCACGGGTGTGGCGCGGACGCGGGTGGTGGCGGGACGGCGGGATCCATCGCGGCTCCTGCGGGGAGGCCGGCCCACGGTAGCCCGCCGCGCGCCCACGCGGCGTCGCGGATTCAGCCTTCGCCGGTGCGCGCCCGCTTGGCGGCCTGCAGCCGCGCCAGCTCCAGCGCGTCGCGCGTTTCCTGCTGCTTGCGCAGCTCCTCCTGGCGCAGGCGCTCGAGCTCCTCGCCGCTGGGTTCCTCGTGCAGCGACAACGAGGCGGCCGCGGCCGCCGCCGGCTCGCCGCGCCGGCTCTTGAGCTTGATGTTCAGGCGCAGTTCGTTGGCCGAGTCGGCGTTGCGGATCGCTTCCTCGTAGGCGATCAGGCCTTCGTTGTAGAGCTCGAACAGCGCCCAGTCGAAGGTCCGCATGCCGAGCTCGCGCGATTTGTTCATCACGCCCTTGAGCTCGTTGAACTCGCCCTTGAAGATCTTCTCGGCGATGGTCGGCGTGTTGAGCAGGACCTCGACCGCGGCGACCCGGCCCTTGCCGTCCTCGGTGCGGACCAGGCGTTGCGAGACGATCGCGCGCAGGTTGGCCGACAGGTCCATCAGCAGCTGGGTGCGCCGTTCTTCCGGGAAGAAGTTGATGATCCGCTCCATCGTCTGCGACGCGCTGTTGGCGTGCAGGGTGGACAGGCAAAGGTGGCCGGTCTCGGCGAAGGCGATCGCGTGCTCCATCGTCTCGGCGTCGCGGATCTCGCCGACCAGGATCACGTCGGGCGCCTGGCGCAGGGTGTTCTTCAGCGCGTGGTGCCAGCTGTGGGTGTCCACGCCGACCTCACGGTGGGTGACCAGCGACTTCTGCGACTTGTGCGCGTACTCGACCGGGTCCTCGACGGTGATGATGTGGCCGGCCGAGGTGCGGTTGCGGTGGTCGATCATCGCCGCCAGCGAGGTCGACTTGCCCGACCCGGTGCCGCCCACCACCAGCACCAGGCCGCGCTTCTCCATCACCACGTCCTTCAGTACCGGCGGCAGGCGCAGGGTGTCGAAGTTGGGGATCTCGGCGGCGATCGTGCGCAGGACCATGCCGACCGCGCCCTGCTGCACGAACACGTTCACGCGGAAGCGCGACACGCCCGGCACCTGGATCGCGAAGTTGCATTCCATCTCGCGCGCGAACTCCTCGCGCTGCTTGGCGTTCATCAGCGCGTTGGCGAGCTGGGCGGTCACCTCGGGCGTGAGCTTCTGCTGCGCCAGCGGCGTCATCGCGCCGTGCGCCTTCATGCTGGGCGGGAAGTCGCTGGCGATGAACAGGTCCGAGCCGCCGGCCCTGGCCATCGCCGCCAGCAGCTTGTGCATGTAGTCGCGCGCCTGCTCTTCGCCGAGCGCCATGGGCATCCTCCGTCGGGGGCCGGGGTGTCGCGCATGCGCGGCGCCGGCTGCCCGGCGCGCCGCGCAGGGACGCAAGCCCGGTAACGGCCGCGCGGCGCCGACCTTGATCGTGGCCGCGATGCCCGCATCCTGGCCGGGCGGCGTCCGGCCGCGCCCACGGAGCATTCGCCATGGCCGAGCCGCTGCGCATCGATTTCGTGTCCGACGTCTCCTGCCCGTGGTGCGCGGTCGGGCTGGCGTCGCTGCAGCAGGCGCTGGCGCGGCTGCCCGACCTGCCCGTCGAGCTGCACTTCCAGCCGTTCGAGCTGAACCCGCAACTCGGGCCGGAAGGCGAGGATGCGGTCGGGCACCTCACCCGCAAGTACGGCATCAGCGCCGAACAGGCGCGCGCCAACGGCGAGGCGATCCGCCAGCGCGGCGCCGAATACGGCTTCGCCTTCGACCTGGACCGGCGCGAGCGCGTGTACAACACCTTCGACGCGCACCGCCTGCTGCACTGGGCCGGGCTGGAAGGAGCCGACCGCCAGCTGATGCTCAAGCAGCGCCTGCTGCGCGCGTACTTCAGCGAAGGCCCGGACGTGTCCGACCACGCCGTGCTGGCCAGCCTGGCCGAGGCGGCGGGGCTGGACGGCGAACGCGCGCGCGCGATCCTCGCCTCCGGCGCGTACGCCGACGACGTGCGCCTGCACGAACGGTTCTTCGCCGCCCACGGCATCCAGGCGGTGCCGTCGGTGATCCTCGACCGTCGCCTGCTGGTGCAAGGCGGGCAGCCTCCGGAGGTGTTCGAGCAGGCCCTGCGGCAGGCGGCGGCGACCCGCGGGACGGCGCCGCAGGACGCGGCGTAGGCCAGGGCGCGCGCGCCGGCCGAGCCTGCGGCGGCCAACCGCTTTCGCCGCGGTCGCGCCGTGTTGACGACGCGCGCGCTATGGTGAATGCGTGCACGCCAGCGCCGCCGAACATGCGCGCCGCGCGGGCGAACGTCGCGCCCGCGCCGACGCCGACTCCCACGCCGCGCGCGTGGCCGCGGTCGCGCCCGCCGATCCGCTGAGCCCGGTCGACCGCTACCAGGAGCTGTTCGCCGACGTCCAGCGCGCACGGGTGTTCGCCGACAGCAAGAC
>JBQCFN010000057.1:0-4318 GCA_051959035.1 Lysobacteraceae bacterium
GGAGCAACTGCAGCGCCACGCCGACGCCGTCGCCCGCATCCTCGGGGGCCGGCCGTGACCGTGCACGACCTGCAGACCCGGCAGACCATCGTGCGCCTGCTGTCCAGCATGTCCGGCGCGAAGGAGATCGCCCAGTACCTCAAGCGCTTCTCGCAGCTGGACGCGGCGCGCTTCGCGCTGGTCAAGGTCGGTGGCGCGGTGCTGCGCGACGACCTCGACGCGCTGGTGTCCTCGCTCGCCTTCCTGCAGGACGTCGGCCTGACCCCGATCGTGCTGCACGGCGCAGGACCGCAGCTCGATGCCGACCTGCAGGCGGCCGGTATCGGGAAGCGCACGGTGAACGGCCTGCGCGTGACCACGCCGGAAGCGCTGGCGGTGGTGCGGCGGGTGTTCCATGCGCAGAACCTGCGCCTGGTGGAGGCGCTGCAGGCGCGGGACACGCGGGCGACGTCGATCGTGTCCGGCGTGTTCGAGGCCGAATGCATCGACCCCGCCGTCTACGGCCTGGTCGGCGAGGTGCGGCGCGTGCACCTCGCGCCGGTGCAGGCGGCGCTGCGCGCGGGCTCTATCCCGGTGATCGCCAGCCTCGGCGAGACCGCCGGCGGGCAGATCCTCAACGTCAACGCCGACTACGCGGCCAGCGAGCTGGTGCAGGCGCTGCAGCCGTACAAGATCGTGTTCCTCACCGGCACCGGCGGGCTGCTGGACGGCGAGGGCAGGGTGATCGACTCGATCAACCTGTCCACCGAATACGACGCGCTGCTGGCGCAGCCGTGGCTGCACGGCGGCATGCGGCTCAAGCTCGAGCAGGTCAAGCAGCTGCTCGACCGCCTGCCGCTGTCCTCGTCGGTGTCGATCACGCGCCCCGCGGAGCTGGCGCGCGAACTGTTCACCCACACCGGCTCCGGCACGCTGGTGCGGCGCGGCGAGCGGGTCCTGCGCGCGGCCGCGTGGGAGGCGCTCGACCTGCCGCGGTTGCGCGCGCTGGTCGAATCCGCCTTCGGCCGCCGCCTGCTGCCCGACTACTTCGCGCGCACGCGCCTGCTGCGCGCCTACGTCAGCGAGCACTACCGCGCCGCCGTGATCCTCACCGAGGAGGACGGCGTGCCGTACCTCGACAAGTTCGCGGTGCTCGACGAGGCGCAGGGCGAGGGCCTCGGCCGCGCGGTCTGGCAGGTGATGCGCGCGGAGACGCCGCGGCTGTTCTGGCGCTCGCGCCGCGGCAACCCCGTCAACGCCTTCTATTTCGCCGAGGCCGATGGCTGCCTGAAGCAGCCGCGCTGGAAGGTCTTCTGGTACGGCCTCGACGGCTACGATGCGATCGCGCGCTGCGTCGACCACTGCGACGCGCGCATTCCCACCCTCACGGACTGACCCGATGGACGCCCTGCCTTCCGATGCCTGGCGCACGCCGCCGCTGCTGCGCGGCCGCCACGTCCTGCTCGAACCGCTGCAGCCCGATCACGCGGATGGCCTGCGCGCGGCCGTGCGCGACGGCGACCTGTGGGACCTCTGGTACACCAGCACGCCGCGCCCGGAGGAGGTCGACGGCTATGTCGCCTCGGCGCTGGCGCAGCAGGCGGCGGGCGGCTGCCTCGCCTTCGCCGTGCGCGACGCGGCCGGCGACGTGGTCGGCACCACGCGCTACTACGACCTCGCGCCGGCGGTGCCGCGCCTGCAGGTCGGCTACACCTGGTACGCCCGCCGCGCGCAACGCACCGGCCTGAACACCGAGGCCAAGCTGCTGCTGCTCGCGCATGCGTTCGAGGCGATGGGCTGCGTCTCGGTGGGCCTGCAGACCAGCCACGCGAACCTCGCCTCGCGCAAGGCGATCGCCCGGATCGGCGCACGCGAGGAAGGCGTCCTGCGCAGGCACCTGCGCCACAAGGACGGCAGCCTGCGCGACACCGTGTGCTTCTCGATCCTCGACAGCGAGTGGCCGGCGGCGAAGGCCAACCTGCAGGCGCTGCTGGCGGGGCACGACGCATGAGCGCGCAACGGGCGACCGTCGGCATCGTCGGCGCGCGCGGCTATGTCGGCGCCGAGCTGATCCGGCTGCTCGCCGGGCACGGGAGCTTCGAACTGGCTTACGTCTCCTCGCGCGAACTGGCCGGCCAGCGCGTTTCCGACCATGTCGCCGAGTATGCCGGCGACCTGCGCTACAGCGCGCCGTCGCACGAAGCGCTGCCGGCGCTCGCCGCCGATGCCGTCATCCTCGCACTGCCCAACGGCAAGGCGGCGGCCTGCGTCGCCGCGTTCGACGCGGCCGGCCGCGATCCGGTGGTGATCGACCTGTCGGCCGACCACCGTTTCGACGACCGCTGGCATTACGGCCTGCCCGAGCTGGACGCCCGCCGCGGCGCGCGCCACCGCCGCATCGCAAACCCGGGCTGCTACGCCACGGCGATGCAGTTCGCGATCGCGCCGATGCGCGACGTGCTGGACGGCCCGGTGCAGTGCTTCGGCGTGTCGGGCTGGTCCGGCGCGGGCACCACGCCGTCGCCGCGCAACGATCCCGCCAGCCTGCGCGACAACCTGATGCCCTATGCGCTGGCCGGGCACGTGCACGAGCGCGAGGTGGCGCGGCGGCTGGCGACGCCGGTCGAGTTCATGCCGCACGTGGCGCCGCACTTCCGCGGGCTGGTGGTCACCGCCAACCTGCACCTCGGGCGCCCGTTCGACCGCGACGAGGTTGCGACGCGCTACCGCGCGGCCTACGCGGGCGAGCCGCTGGTGCAGGTTTCCGACGACGCACCCTGGGTCAGCCGCATCGCCGGCCGCCACCACGCGGAGGTCGGCGGCTTCACCGTGTCCGCCGACGGCCGCCGGCTGGTGGTCGTCGCCACCCTCGACAACCTGCTCAAGGGCGCGGCGACGCAGGCCCTGCAGAACCTCAACCTCGCCTTCGGCCTGGACGAATCCACCGGCATTCCGCGGTAGCCGCCGCGCAAGGAACCACCCGCATGTCCGACCTCCTCTGGCAGAAGCCCGGCGTCGAACTCGACCCGCGCATTCAGTCCTTCCTCGCCGGCGATGACGTGCTGCTGGACCGCGAGTTCTTCCTGCACGACATCGCCGCCAGCCGCGTGCACGCGCAGGGGTTGCGGCGCATCGGCCTGCTCGACGCGGACGCGCTGGCGGGCATCGAGCGCGAGCTCGACGCGCTGGCGGACGACTTCCGCACGGGCGCCTTCGTGCTGGACGCGCGCCACGAGGACGGGCACTCGGCGATCGAGGCGCGGCTCACCGAGCGCCTCGGCGACGCCGGCCGCCGCATCCACGCCGGCCGCAGCCGCAACGACCAGGTGCTGGTGGCGACGCGGCTGTGGCTGAAGGAGCGGTTGGCCCGGCTGCACGGCGTGCTGGTCGAGGCGGCCGGCGTCGCGCTGCAGCGCGCACGGGACGAAGCGGCGTTGCCGATGCCGGGCTACACCCACCTGCAGCGCGCGGTGGTGTCGTCGGCGGGCGTGTGGTGGGCCGGCTGGGCGGAGGCTTTCCTCGACGATGCCGAGCGCGCCGCGCGCACGCGCGACTGGATCGACGCCAATCCGCTTGGCACCGCCGCGGGCTACGGGGTCAACCTGCCGCTGGACCGCGCGCATTCGACCCAGGCGCTCGGCTTCGCGCGGCTGCAGGTCTCGCCGCCGTACGCGCAGCTGTCGCGCGGCAAGTTCGAGCTGGCCGCGCTGGAGGCGCTGGGCAGCGCGATGCTCGACCTGCGCCGCCTGGCCTGGGACCTGAGCCTGTTCACCAGCGCCGAATTCGGCTTCGTCGCGCTGCCGGCGCAGTACACCACCGGCAGTTCGATCATGCCGAACAAGCGCAACCCGGACGTGGTCGAGCTCCTGCGCGCCAGCTATGCCAGCGTGGCGGCGGCGAAGGCCGAGATCGAGCAACTGTTGTCGCTGCCGTCCGGCTACCACCGCGACCTGCAGGTGAGCAAGGGCGCGCTGGTGCACGGCTTCGGCCGAGGGCTCGGCGCGCTGGCGCTGCTGCCGGGGCTGCTGCGCGCGCTGGAGTGGCAGCCGGGGCGCATGCGCGAGGCCCTGGACGCTTCGATGTACGCGACCGACCTGGCGGTCGAGCTCGCGGCCGCCGGCATGCCGTTCCGCGACGCCTATCGCGCCGCCGCCGATCCGGCGCGCTGGGAGCGCCGCGCGCCGGAGGACAGCCTCGCCGCGCGCGTGTCGCCCGGCGGGGCGGCGGACCTGCGCCTGGACGCGCTGCAGGCGCGGCTGGACGCCGCCGGCACCTGACGAAAGAGCGGCCTTTCGCACGAGCGGCTTTTCGTGGGAGCGGCTTGCAGCCGCGCGCTGTT
>JBQCFN010000058.1:0-10628 GCA_051959035.1 Lysobacteraceae bacterium
CCGGCGACTACGACGCCTGGGCCGCGCGGGGCGCGAGCGGCTGGGGCTGGGATGCGGTGCTGCCCTATTTCCGCCGCGCCGAAGGCAACACCCGCGGCGCCGACGCGCTGCACGGCGGCGACGGCCCGCTGACCGTGTCCGACCCGCGCCACGTCAATCCGCTGACGCACGCCTTCGTCGAGGCCGGCGGGCAGCTCGGCCTGCCTCGCAACCCCGACTTCAACGGCCCGGCGCAGGAAGGCGTGGGCCTCTACCAGGTCACCCAGCGCGACGGCGCGCGCTGCTCGGCCGCGCGCGCCTACCTCGAGCCGGCGCGGCCGCGTCGCAACCTCACCGTGCACACCGGCGCGCTGGCCAGCCGGATCACCTTCGACCACGGCCGCGCCACCGGGGTGGTCTACACCCACCTCGGCAAGGCCTTCCACCAGCCGGCCGCGCGCGAGGTGATCCTGTGCGGCGGGGCGATCAACTCGCCGCAGTTGCTGATGCTCTCCGGCATCGGCCCGGCGGACGCGCTGCGGCGGCTGGGCATCGACGTGGTGCATGACGCGCCGGACGTCGGCGGCAACCTGCAGGACCACCTCGACGTGTGCATCCTCCAGCACGAAACCCGCCGGGTCAGCTACGACCGCATCAGCGAGGCGCGGATCGCCTTCGACTACTTCCTGCGCGGCCGGCGCGGCCCCGGCACCAGCAACATCGCCGAGGGCGGCGCGTTCCTGCGCTCGTCATTGGCGCCCGACGCGCGTCCGGACATCCAGTTGCACTTCATCCCCGCAATGGTCGACGACCACGGTCGCCACCGCCTGCCGGGCGACGGCTACACCCTGCATGCCTGCTTCCTGCGCCCGCGCAGCCGCGGGCGGATAACGCTGGTGAGCAACCGCGCCGGCGACAAGCCGCGCATCGATCCGGCCTACCTCTCCGATGCCGACGGCTTCGACCTGCGCATGCTGGTCGAGTGCGCGAGGCTCTCGCTCGACCTGCTGGCCCGCCCCGCATTCGACGCCTACCGCGGCGAACCGATCCATCCGCCGCGGCTCGGCCTGGACGGACGCGAACTGGTCGACTTCGTCCGCGACCGCGCCGAAACCGTCTACCACCCGGTCGGCACCTGCCGGATGGGCGACGACGCCACGGCGGTGGTCGATCCGCAATTGCGCGTGCGCGGCGTCGACGGACTGCGCGTGGTCGACGCATCGGTGATGCCGACGCTCCCCGGCGGCAACACCAACGCGCCGACGATCATGATCGCCGAGCGCGCCGCGGACCTGGTCCGCGGGCGCGCCTGAGCCGGCTCGGCGCCCAGGGCAACCGCCAGGGTGAGCGAGTCGTCGGCGTCGCAAGGCACCAACGAAAACGGGCGCCTCGCGGCGCCCGTTCGTCATCACATGAAGCCGCACGTCAGTAGCGGTAGTGCTCCGGCTTGAACGGGCCATCGACCGATACGCCGAGGTAGGCGGCCTGCTCGGGCGTCAGCCGGGTCAGCTTCACGCCGATCTTCTCCAGGTGCAGGCGCGCGACTTCCTCATCGAGCTGCTTGGGCAGGCGGTAGACGGTCTTCTCGTACTCGCCCTTGTGCTGCCACAGGTCGATCTGCGCCAGCGTCTGGTTGGAGAACGAGTTCGACATCACGAAGCTGGGATGGCCGGTGGCGCAGCCGAGGTTGACCAGGCGGCCTTCGGCGAGCAGGAAGATCGCGTTTCCGTCGGGGAAGACGTACTTGTCGACCTGCGGCTTGATGTTGATGCGCTTGGCGCCGGAGGCGTTGAGCGCGTCGACCTGGATCTCGTTGTCGAAGTGGCCGATGTTGCAGACGATCGCCTGGTCCTTCATCTGCTGCATGTGCTGCAGCGTGATCACGTCCTTGTTGCCGGTCGTGGTGACGTAGATGTCGGCGCGGCCGAGGGTGGACTCGATCGTGTTGACCTCGAAGCCCTCCATCGCCGCCTGCAGCGCGCAGATCGGGTCGATCTCGGTGACCACGACGCGGGCGCCGTAGGCGCGCAGCGAGTGCGCCGAGCCCTTGCCGACGTCGCCATAGCCGCACACCACCGCGACCTTGCCCGCCAGCATCACGTCCATCGCGCGATTGTGGCCGTCGGCCAGCGACTCGCGGCAGCCGTACAGGTTGTCGAACTTCGACTTGGTGACCGAGTCGTTGACGTTGATCGCCGGCACCAGCAGCTTGCCGGCCTCGGCGAGCTGGTACAGGCGGTGCACGCCGGTGGTGGTCTCCTCGGAGACGCCCTTCCAGCCGGCGACGACCCTGGTCCAGTAGCCCGGGCGCTCCTTCGCCACGCGCTTGAGCAGGTTCTTGATCACCTGCTCCTCGTGGCTGCCCGAGGCGCTGTTCACCCACGCGTCGTCGCCCTGCTCGAGCTCGTAGCCCTTGTGGATCAGCAGGGTCACGTCGCCGCCGTCGTCCACCACCAGCTGCGGGCCGAGGAAACCGCCCTTGCCGTCGGGGAAGCTGAGCGCGGCGAGCGTGCAGTCCCAGTATTCCTCCAGCGTCTCGCCCTTCCAGGCGAACACCGGCGTGCCGGTCGCGGCGATCGCCGCGGCGGCGTGGTCCTGGGTCGAGAAGATGTTGCACGAGGCCCAGCGCACGTCGGCGCCGATGTCCTTGAGCGTCTCGATCAGCACCGCGGTCTGGATGGTCATGTGCAGCGAGCCGGTCACGCGCACGCCCTTGAGCGGCTGCGCGGCGGCGTGCTTGCGGCGGATCGACATCAGGCCGGGCATCTCGTGCTCGGCGATGTCGATTTCCTTGCGGCCCCAGTCGGCCAGGGAGAGATCGGCGACCTTGTAGTCGTGCTGCGCGCCCGCGCGGGCGTCGTGTGCTGCGTTCATGGCGTGGCTCCGGTGGATTGGCAGGCGCCGTTGTGCGATGTCCTCCCGTGCCGAGCCTGGCCGTGCCCGCTGTCGGAACGACAGCCCACGGTCGCAGCGCCCCTCGGCCGGGCAGGCGCGCGGCATTGCGGCCGCGCGCCCGTGGTCGGTTACTTCAGCCTGGCGTCGGCGCGCAGCTCCGCGGCCTTGTCCGTCTTCTCCCAGGAGAAGGCGGTCGCGACCTGCGGCTTGCCGGCGGCGTCGACGTAGGCCACGTCCTTCGGCTTGCGGCCGAAGTGGCCATAGGACGCGGTCGACAGGTAGATCGGGTGGATCAGGTCGAGCATCTTGACGATGCCGTACGGACGCAGGTCGAAGTGCTTGCGGATCAGCTTTTCGATCTGCGCGTCGGGGATGCGGCCGGTGCCGAAGGTGGTGACCGAGATCGAGGTCGGCTCGGCCACGCCGATCGCGTAGCTCACCTGCACCTCGCACTTGTCGGCCAGGCCCGCGGCGACCACGTTCTTGGCGACGTAGCGCGCGGCGTACGCGGCCGAGCGGTCGACCTTGGACGGGTCCTTGCCCGAGAACGCGCCGCCACCGTGGCGGGCCATGCCGCCGTAGGTGTCGACGATGATCTTGCGGCCGGTCAGGCCGCAGTCGCCGACCGGGCCGCCGATCTCGAAGATGCCGGTCGGGTTGATGTGGACCTTCTTCCTCGACAGGCCTTCCAGCCACGCCTTCGGCAGCACGGGGCGCAGGATGTGCTCGTACACGCCCTCGACGAGGTCCTTGTACTTGACGCCCGGGGCGTGCTGGGTCGACAGCACCACCGCGTCGAGGCCGGCGACCTTGTCGTCGGCGTAGCGCAGGGTGACCTGCGACTTGGCGTCCGGGCGCAGCCACGGCAGGGGCGAATTCTTCTTCTTGCGCACCTTGGCCTGCTGCTCGACCAGGCGGTGCGCGTAGTAGATCGGCGCGGGCATGTATTCGGGCGCCTCGTTGCAGGCGTAGCCGAACATCAGGCCCTGGTCGCCCGCACCCTGTTCCTCCGGCTTCTTGCGGTCCACGCCGGCGGCGATGTGCGGCGACTGCTTGCCGATCAGGTTGAGCACGCCGCAGGTGGCGCCGTCGAAGCCGACGTCGCTGGAGTCGTAGCCGATGTCGAGGATGACCTTGCGGGTGAGCGCCTCGAGGTCGATCCACGCGTTGGTGGTGATCTCGCCGGCGACGATCGCCACGCCCGTCTTCACCATCGTCTCGCAGGCCACGCGCGCGCCCTTGTCGCGGGCGAGCAGGGCGTCGAGGACCGCATCGGAGATCTGGTCGGCGACCTTGTCCGGATGGCCCTCGGAGACGGATTCGGAGGTGAACAGGTAGCTGGAAGCGGTCATCTCGGCATGTATCCTTTGATTCGGATGAAAGGATGGGCCGCGCATCATACCGCCTCGGCCGGGGCCGCGCATTGTGCGCCCGAAGGCGTTCAGGTGGTGCTAGGCGGAGCGGGCCGCCGGTAGCATCGGCCGATGGATTCGCTGACCCACCTGTTCTACGGCGGCGCCATCGCCGCCGCGATCGCACCGGCGCGCCACCGCCGCGCGGCGCTGCTGGCCGGCGCCGCGCTCAACACCCTGCCGGACCTGGACATCCTGCCGCTGGCGTTCTTCGACGACCCGGTGGTGCGCCTGACCTGGCATCGCAGCGCGACCCATTCGTGGCTGGTGCTGCCGCTGGTGGCCTGGGCGCTGTGGGCCTTTTTCCGCCGCCGCGGAGGGCGGGTGGCGGAGGACCCGGAGCGCTGGTGGTGGGCGATCCTCGCCTGCCTGATGGCGCACCCGCTGCTGGACAGCTTCACCGTCTACGGCACCCAGCTGCTGTGGCCGATCCCGATGCGGCCGGTAATGTGGTCGAGCCTGTTCATCATCGACCCGTGGTTCACCCTGCCGTGGGTCGCGGCGTGCGTGGTGGCCTGGTTCGCGCGTGGCCGCGGCGGCAGCCGCGCGCTGGCGCTGGGCATCGCGCTGGGCATCGCCTACGTCGGCTGGTCGCTGGCGGCGAAGGCGATGGTGGAGCGCGCGGCCGCGCCGGCGCTGGCGGCGCGCGGCCTCGCGCACGCGCCCTGGTTCTCGGTGCCGGCGCCGCTGACCACGTTGCGCTGGCGGGTGGTGGCGATGGCGCCCGCCGGCTACGTCGAAGGCGAATACCGCATCGGCGATGGCGGACCGCTGGCGCTGCGCTTCCATCCATCGGATACCGCGGCGCTGCAGGCGGTGGAAGCGCTGCCGGCCGCGCGCCGGCTGGCGTGGTTCAACCACGGCTTCGAGAAGGCGGAGGTGCGCGACGGCGTGCTGGTGCTCCGCGACCTGCGCATGGGCCGGGAGCCCGACTACAGCTTCGCCTACGCAGTCGCGCGCCGCGAGGGCGGCGCGTGGCGCGCGATCCCGCCGTGCAACGGGGCCCCCCTGCAGACCCGCAACGCCCTCGAGCAGCTGTGGCGGCACCTGCTGCGGCGCGCGCGCGGCGAGGCGGACACGCTTCCGGGCGCGGCCGGCATCGGGCCTCAGTAGACGACCGCGCGCGCCTGCACGAAGGCGTAGAAGAACACCGCGTCGGGATCCTTCTGCACCTGGTGCATCTCGCGGCGCAGGCCGTCGACCGTGTCGCGGTCGACCTTGCCGGCTTCCAGCAGCTGGTCGGCGGCGGACAGCAGGAGCTCTTCCCAGAACGCGATCATGCTCTTGCGCCGCGCCGGCTCGCGGTTGTCGAAGTGGAAGACCTTGACCTCGGTGGTCACCTCGTCGAAGCCGCCGGCCAGCAGCAGGTTGCCGAGCTTGGCGCCGATGAACGGATCGCCGCCGCTTTCGTACTGGTAGTCGTTGAACGCCATCCAGTAGCGCCAGGTGTTCGGCGAATACGGATCGAGCAGGAACGAGGAGTTCATCACCTCGGTCACGTACACCGGCGCGCCCGGCGCGAGCACCCGGCGCACTTCGGCGAGCACGCGCGCAGGCTCGGGCACGTGCTCGAGCACCCAGCACAGGAAGGCGCCGTCGAAGCTGCGCGGCTCGAACGGCAGGTCGGTCGCGTCGGCCTGGCGCAGGGCGTAGCGGTCCGCGAACCAGGGCATCGCGCCCAGCCGGTGCGCGGCGGCGTCGAGCTGGGTCTGGCTCAGGTCCACGCCGGTGACGTGCAGGTCCGGGAAGCGTCGCAGCAGGATCTCGGTCTGCGCCCCGACGCCGCTGCCGACTTCCAGCAGCCGCTCGACGCCGGGGTAGTCGATGTTGCGGAAGATCGTGGTTTCCGCCAGCCGCGCCTGCTTGACCAGGCGCGCCTGCTCGGTCGGCGAGAAGCCGTGCAGGTAGGGAAAGTCGTTGGGGCGTTCGGTCTGCGGCATGCGGGGCTCCTTCGGCGCGAAGTGTAGGACGCGGCCGGCGCCGGCGGCGTCCATGCCGATGCGCCCGGCAGGTTTATCGCTTCATCCGGAAACAGCGATATATTGGCGGCGACGCCACTGCCAGCGACCGCGCATGGTTCCGGTTTCCTTCGAGTTCTACCCGCCCAAGACGGACGAGCAGCGCGCGCAGCTCGACCGCACCGCGCGGCGGCTGCGGGAGGAGGCGCCGCAGTACGTCTCGTGCACCTTCGGCGCCGGCGGTTCGACCCTGTCGTACACGCCGGAGACCGTGCGCCGCCTGCGCGAGACGCATGCGCTGGAAGCGGCGCCGCACCTGTCGTGCATGGGCGGAACGCGCGAGGAAATCCGCCAGTTGCTCAAGCTGTACCGCGCGCTCGGCTGCAGGCGGCTGGTGGCGTTGCGCGGCGACCTGCCCTCGGGCATGGCGCGCATGGGCGACCTGCGCTTCGCCTCCGACCTCGTCGCCTTCATCCGCGCGGAACACGGCGACTGGTTCCACATCGAGGTGGGCTGCTACCCGGAGATGCATCCGCAGGCCGACGACGCCTTCGCCGACCTGCGCCACTTCAAGGCCAAGGTCGACGCCGGCGCGGACGGCGCGATCACCCAGTACTTCTACAACGCCGATGCGTACTTCCGCTTCGTCGAGGACGTCCGCCGGCTCGGCATCGAGGTACCGATCGTGCCCGGGGTGATGCCGATTTCGAACTTCTCCCAGCTGCGCCGCTTCTCGGAAGCGTGCGGCGCGGAGATCCCGCGCTGGATCGGCAAGCGCATGCAGGCCTATGGCGACGACATGGACGCGATCCGCGAATTCGCCGCCGACCTGGTCGCCGCGCTGTGCCGGCGGCTGGTCGAGGGTGGCGCGCCGGGGCTGCACTTCTACACGCTCAACCTGTCGAAGCCGACGCTGAACGTGCTGCAACGCCTGCGCTGATTGCAGCGGCGTTCACGCTGAACGCGCGAGCGCGCACGCGCCATCGACCACGCGCCCCCGAGCATCGGGCGCATGCAGCAGACCCCCCGCCCCGCAGCCGTGCCGGCGCGCCGCTTCGCGCCGTTCGTCCTCGCCACCCTGCTCGCCGCCACGCTGGCGCTGGGCCTGTCGCTGGCGCCCGCCGCGCGGTCGGCGCCCTCGGCGGTCCTGCTCGAGCGCTGCGTGGGCGCCGATGGCGCGAGCGTGTACACCGACCGGCCCTGCGCGCTGACGGGGGCCCGCCCCGCCCCGCTGTCGCCGGCGCTGCTCTCGCGGCTGGCGAGCGAGCGCCACATCGCCGAGCGGCAGGGCGACGCCGACGCGTCGCTGCCGCTGCCGCTCGCCGGCGCCGCCGCGCCTTCGACGCCCGGCCGGCGCTCACCCGCGGATGGCTGCGCGCGTTCGCCGCGGCAGCTGGCCGAGGACCTGCGCGGCTCGCTGGCGCTCGGCGACGTCAACCGCCTCGCGGAGAGCTACCACTGGGTCGGCATGTCCTACCGCCAGGGCCAGCGCACGCTCGACCGCCTTGCCCGCCTGCTCGACGCACGGGCCCTCGACAGCCGCTACTACGCCGCGCAGGTCGCCGCGCTGTCGGATGCCGGCATGGCGATGGACGCGGTCGGCGCCCGCGGCGGCACTACCGGCATCCTGCAGCTGGTGCTGGCCGGGCGCGGCGCGCCCGCGGTCGTGGAGTTCGACGTGCACCGGTACGCCGGCTGCTACTTCGTCAGCTTCCCGCAGGCCGGCGCGACGGCGGCCTGACCGCGCGCGCCGCGGGTGGCGTGGCGGGCGCGTGCGCTACGCTGCCCGCATGCGTCCTTCGCCCGCCTGGTGCCTGTCGTTGCTGTTGCTGTGTGCCGTGCCGCGGCCCGCGCCGGCGCAGGTCCGCCACTGCACCACGCCCGAAGGCATCGACGTCTACACCGACCGCCGCTGCGAGGATGTCGGCGCCGTGCCCGCGCTCGCGCGCCCACCCGCGCCCGCGGCCACCCCGGCGTATCGCGCGGGCTGCGCGCGCACGCTGCGCGACCTCGCCTTCGCGCTGCAGTCGGCGATCGATGCGCGCGACGTCAACCGCCTCGCCGACAGCTACCTGTGGACCGGCCTGTCGACCCAGGGCGGCTACGCGGTGATGGACCGCCTCGCTGCGATCGCGCAGCGCCCGCTCGCCGGCATCGAGCCGGTGCAGGGCGGTGGCGGCGATGACGCGGCGGACACGGCGCGGCAGGCACCGGTCGCGCTGCGGCTGGAGCAGACCCTGCGCGACGGCAGCACCCCGGCGAACACCGTGCTCCCGCTGCGGCGCTACCTCGGGTGCTGGTGGATCAGTTTCTGAGCGCGCGAGGTGCCGCCAGGCGCCCGTTCCGGCAAACACCGCGGGTGGTGGCTGCCAGCCGGTTGGTGGGACAATGACGCTTTTCCAAGGAACTCCCCGCATGCGCTACCCCGACTGGATCTGGCACAACGGCACGATCAAGCCGTGGGCCGAGGCCACCACCCACGTGATGGCGCACGCGGTGCATTACGGCTCGTCGGTGTTCGAGGGCATCCGCAGCTACGAGACCCCCGACGGCCCGGCGATCTTCCGCCTCAGCGACCACAACCGCCGCCTGCTCGCCTCGGCGAAGATCTACGACATGCCGATGCCCTACGGCGTCGAGGACATCAACGCCGCCTGCCGCGAGGTGCTGAAGGCCAACGCGCTGACCGCGGCCTACCTGCGCCCGGTCGCGTTCCGCGGGCTCGGCGGCTTCGGGCTGTCGGCCGACACGCCGACCGACGTCGCCGTCGCCGCCTGGCAGATGGGCCCCTACCTCGGCGCCGACGTGCTCGAGCGCGGCATCGACGCCTGCGTCTCCAGCTGGCAGCGCTTCGCGCCCAACACCATCCCGGCCGGGGCGAAGGCCGGCGGCAACTACCTGTCCGGCCAGCTGGTCGCGCGCGAGGCGCGCCGGCTCGGCTTCGGCGAGGGCATCGCGCTGGCCTCCACCGGCCTGCTCAGCGAGGGCGCCGGCGAGAACCTGTTCCTGGTGTTCGACGGCGCGCTCCACACCACCCCGGTGAGCGCCGCGCTGCTCAACGGCATCACCCGCAACACGCTGATGACCCTGGCGCGCGACGCGGGCATCGCGGTGGTCGAGCGCGACCTGCCGCGCGAATACCTCTACCTGTGCGACGAGCTGTTCATGTGCGGCACCGCCGCCGAGATCACCCCGATCCGCTCGGTCGACGGCCGCCAGGTCGGCAGCGGCCAGCCGGGGCCGGTGACGCGGCGCATGCAGGAGCTGTTCTTCGGGCTGTTCGACGGCCGCACCCCCGACAGGTACGGCTGGCTCGAACGGGTGTGAGCGATCCCGGCCCACGCAATCCGTGGCCGGGCTGACTGGAACGCCGACGGGGATCCGGGCATGTGCCGCTACGTGACCGCCGTGCTGCCGCCCTCGGCGGCGATTCCCGCGATCGGGGCGATCATGCAGGCCCACGGGCGGGCCCTGCGGCCCGTCTCCAATCCGCGCCTCTCGGCGCAGGCCGGCGCCGGCGCGCGCGTCTTCCTGACCACCGCCGGACACTGCGACTGCGACACGCCGCTGGGCGCGCTGGCGGACGCCGCCCGCCGGGCGCCGGACTGGGCCGCCGAGGAAACGCGCCTGGCCCGCAAGGGCTGGAGCAGGGGCAAGGTCGCGCGTGCACTGCGGAGCATGCGCGACGACTTCGACGCCTCACTGCAGGCATCGGCCGCGGCCAACCGCAACGCGATCCTGCCCTGGCTCGACCTGGTCCGAGCGGTGCTGGCGTCGGGGTCGACGCCGCACCTGGACCTGTTGCTGCACGGGTTTTCCGGTCCGCTTGACGCTCCGGTCGAGCTGGCCGGCAGGCAGACCGTGCGGCCCACCGAGCTCACCGGCGAACTGCTGGGGCAGATGCAGGAAGACGTGCTGTATCGCTTCCTGGCCTGAACCACCGGCGCTCGCCCGCCCCCGGTGGGCAGGCAATGCGTTCCGGGCGAAACCGCGAAGGCCGCCGCCCTACGCGGCCGCGTCGCCGAACGCCAGGGTCGCCACCACCCCGCGCTCCGCGCCGGGCACCACCCGCACCGTCCAGCCGTACAGCGCGCACAAGCGGCGCACGATCGACAGTCCGATGCCGCCGCCCTGCGAGTGCTCGGCGTGGGTGCCGCGGTAACCGCGCTCGAACAGCCGCGCCGCGTCCTCGGGGCTGAGGCCGGGGCCGGTGTCGACTACCTCGACGGCCTGCGGCAGCAGCCGCACCGCCACCTCGCCCTCGGTGGTGTACTTCACCGCGTTGCCGATCAGGTTGCCCAGCGCCACCGCCACCGCCGCCTCGGGCGCATCGACGACCAGGCGGTGCTCGCCTTCCAGCCGCAACCGCAGCGGCTTGCCGCCG
>JBQCFN010000059.1:0-6370 GCA_051959035.1 Lysobacteraceae bacterium
GTGGTGGTCGCCGACACCGAACGCGCGCTGGCCGCCTGCGCGGCCGACGTGCAGCACGCGCGCGGCGGCAAGGTTGTCGCCATCACCGGCAGCAACGGCAAGACCAGCGTCAAGACGCTCACGCTCGCCATCCTGGCGCGCGCCGGCAAGGCCTACGCCAACCCCGGCAACCGCAACAACGAGATCGGCCTGCCGCTGGCGGTGCTCGACGCGCCGGAGGACGCCGACTTCGCCATCTACGAGATGGGCGCGGGCAAGCCGGGCGACATCGCCTACCTGACCGCGATCGCGCGGCCCGACGTGGCGCTGGTCAACAACATCGCCCCCGCGCACCTGGAGCGCATGGGCAGCCTGCTCGGCGTGGCCGACACCAAGGCGGCGATCTACGACGCCCTGCCCAGCGGCGGCGTCGCGGTGATCAACGCCGACGACGCGTTCGGGCCCTACTTCGCCCAGCGCGCGCATGGGCGCCGGCTGGTCCGCTTCGGCCTGGACGCGAGCGCCGACGTCACCGCGCGCGCGCTGCGCCTCGACGCCGACGGCTCGGCGTTCACCCTGTGCACGCCGCAGGGCGAGGTGGAGGTGGCGCTCGCGCTGCCCGGCCGCCACAACGTGCTCAACGCGCTCGCCGCGGCGTCGCTCGCGCTGGGCGCGGGTGCTCCGCTCGAAGCGATCCGCGACGGCCTCGCCGCCGCGCGTGCCGTCGCCGGCCGGTTGGTCACCCACCGCCTCGCCGGAGGCGCGCTGCTCATCGACGACAGCTACAACGCCAACCCCGGTTCGCTCGCCGCGGCCATCGACACGCTCGCCGGCGCGCCCGGCGAGCGCTGGCTGGTGCTCGGCGACATGCGCGAGCTCGGCGCCGACGCGCAGGCGCTGCACGCCGAAGCCGGGCGCCGCGCGCGCGCCGCGGGCATCACCCGGCTGCTGACGCTCGGCCCGCTCAGCGCGGCCGCCAGCGAGGCGTTCGGCGAGGGCGCGCGCCACTTCGATTCGCACGCCGCGGTCGCCGGGGCGGTCCGCGCGGCGCTGCATCCCGGGCTGCGCGTGCTGGTGAAGGGATCGCGCGGGAGCGCCATGGACCGCGTGGTGCACCTGCTGCTCGAAAGCACGCGCGCGGACGCGGCCGGCACACAGGGGGATACGCATGCTGCTTGAACTGACCCGCTGGCTGGAGCAGCTGCAACGCCTGTTCGGCCTGTTCGGCTACCTCACCTTCCGCGGCATCCTCAGCGCGCTCACCGCGCTCGCGCTGTCGCTGTGGTGGGGGCCATGGGCGATCCGCAAGCTGGCCGAGTTCAAGGGCCAGCCGATCCGCACCGATGGCCCGCAGACCCACTTCACCAAGGCCGGCACGCCGACCATGGGCGGTGGCCTGATCCTGCTGACCGTGCTCGCGTCGGTGCTGCTGTGGGGCGACCTGCGCAACAAATACGTATGGCTGGTGCTGGCGGTGATGGCCGCGTTCGGCGCGATCGGCTGGTACGACGACTGGATCAAGATCGTCCGGCGCGACCCGAACGGGCTGAAGTCGCGCTGGAAGTACCTGCTGCAGTCGGTGTTCGGCCTCGCCGCCGGCATCTACCTGTACGCCTATGCCGACGTGCCGGCGGCCACCACCTTCTACGTGCCGCTGTTCAAGTCGGTGGCGTTGCCGCTGGCCGGGATCAGCTTCGTCGCGATCGCCTACCTGTGGATCGTCGGCTTCTCCAACGCGGTCAATTTGACCGACGGCCTCGACGGCCTGGCGATCATGCCCAGCGTGCTGGTCGCCTGCGCGCTCGGCATCTTCGCCTACGCCTCGGGCAACGTGGTGTTCTCCAACTACCTGCAGATTCCGCAGGTGCCCGGCGCCGGCGAGCTGGTCATCATCTGCGCGGCGATCGCCGGCGCGGGCCTGGGCTTCCTCTGGTTCAACACCTATCCGGCGATGGTGTTCATGGGCGACATCGGCGCGCTCGCGCTCGGCGCCGTGCTCGGCACCATCGCGGTCGTGGTCCGCCAGGAGCTGGTGCTGGTGATCATGGGCGGCATCTTCGTGGTCGAGACGTTGTCGGTGATGATCCAGGTGGCGTCGTTCAAGCTCACCGGCAAGCGCGTGTTCCGGATGGCGCCGATCCACCACCACTTCGAGCTCAAGGGCTGGCCGGAGCCGCGCGTGATCGTGCGCTTCTGGATCATCTCGGTGGTGCTCGTGCTGATCGGCCTCGCCACGCTGAAGGTGCGCTGATGGACACCTTCGCCAGCACCCGCCAGGCCACCCGCCTCGACGCCATCCCCGGGCGCTTCGATCCGTGGCTGCTCGGCGTCTCGGTCGCGCTGGCCGCGCTCGGCGTGGTGATGGTCGGCTCCAGTTCGATCGCGCTGAACGCGAACCCCTTCTACTTCCTGGTCCGCCACGTGCTGTTCCTGGCCGGCGGCATCGGCCTCGCGCTGCTGGCCATGCGCACCGAGCTCAAGGCGATCGAGCGGCACAACCAGTGGCTGCTGCTCGGCTGCTTCGTGCTGCTCGGGCTGGTGTTCCTGCCGGGCGTCGGCGCGACCATCAACGGCGCACGCCGCTGGATCAACCTCGGCGTGTCGCGCTTCCAGACCGTGGAAGCGGTCAAGGTGATCTACATCGTCTGGCTGGCGAGCTACCTGGTGCGCTTCCGCGACGAGGTCAACGCGACCTGGCCGGCGATCCTCAAGCCGCTGGGCGTCGCCGTCGCGCTGGTGGGCATGCTGCTGCTGCAGCCGGACTTCGGTTCGTCGACGCTGCTGCTCGGCATCACCATCGGCATGCTGGTGCTCGGCGGCGGCAACCTGCCGCGCATGTTCCTGCCGGCGACCTCGCTGCTGCCGGTGCTGGTGGCGCTGGTGGTGTTCGAGCCCTACCGCATGCGCCGCGTCACCTCCTTCCTCGACCCGTGGGCCGACCAGCTGGGCTCGGGCTACCAGCTGTCGAACGCGCTGATGGCGGTGGGCCGCGGCGAATGGTTCGGCGTCGGCCTCGGCGCGTCGATCCAGAAGCTCAACTACCTGCCCGAGGCGCACACCGACTTCATCTTCTCGGTGATCGCCGAGGAACTCGGCTTCGCCGGCGTGTGCCTGGTGATCGGGCTGTACGCGCTGCTGGTCGGCCGGGCGATGTGGCTGGGGTATCGCTGCGTGGAGATGCGCCGCCATTTCGCCGGCTACTGCGCGTTCGGCATCGCGCTGTGGATGAGCCTGCAGAGCCTGGTGTCGATCGGCGTCAACCTCGGCGTGCTGCCGACCAAGGGGCTGACCCTGCCGCTGATTTCCTCCGGCGGGTCCAGCGTGCTGATGTCCTGCGCCGCGCTCGGCCTGCTGCTGCGCATTTCCTACGAACTCGACCGCGCCGAGCGCCAGGTGGCGCGCCTGCGCGGCGAATCGGCGCTGCCGTCGGCGGGCCACGTCCCCGACACCGCGCAGCCGCTGCCGAACACCGCGCCGGTCGCCGGCAAGCCGGCGGCGCCGGTGCGCGGCACCAGCCGGCTGCGTCCGCGCGTGGAGCCGACGCTGGGCGGCGGCGCCGCGCTCGGCCTGAGGAAGGGCGCATGAGCGTGCAGCAGGCGACCGCGGCCTCCATCGGCGTGATGATCCTCGCCGGCGGCACCGGCGGGCACATCTTCCCCGGCCTCGCGGTCGCGCAGGCGCTGCGCGACCGTGGCGCGGCGGTGCGCTGGCTCGGCGCCGACGGGGCGATGGAGACGCGGCTGGTGCCGCAGCACGGCATCCCGCTCGACACCATCGCCGTGCGCGGCCTGCGCGGCAAGGGCGTGGCCACGCTGCTCGGCGCGCCGCTGCGCGTGCTGGCGGCGGTCCGCGCGGCCGGGCGCGTGCTGCGCGCGCGGCGGCCGCAGGTGGTGGTGAGCTTCGGCGGCTACGCGGCCGGTCCCGGCGGCATCGCCGCCAAGCTGCGCGGCATCCCGCTGGTCGTGCATGAGCAGAACCGCGCGCCCGGCATGACCAACCGCGTGCTGGCGCGCTTCGCCCGCGCGGTGCTGACCGGCTTCCCGCAGACGTTTGCCGGCGGCCGCGAGGACGTCGTCGGCAACCCGGTGCGCGGCGAGATCGCGCAGCTGCCGCCGCCCGCGCAGCGCTTCGCCTCCCGCGCCGGCGCGCTGCGCCTGCTGGTGCTCGGCGGCAGCCAGGGGGCGCGCGCGCTGAACGAGGCGGTGCCGCGCGCGCTCTCCGCGCTCACCGGCCACGTCGAGGTGCGCCACCAGTGCGGCGAGAAGCTGCGCGAGGGCGCCGAGCAGGCCTACAAGCAGGCCGGCGTCGCCGCGTCGGTGGAACCGTTCATCGCCGACATGGCGCAGGCCTACGCCTGGGCCGACCTGGTCGTCTGCCGCGCCGGCGCGCTGACCCTGGCCGAAGTGTGCGCGGCCGGCGTCGGCAGCGTGCTGGTGCCGTTCCCGCAGGCGGTGGACGACCACCAGACCCGCAACGCCGAGTACCTGGTCGACCACGACGCCGCCGTGCTGCTGCCGCAGGGCGATGCACTCGCCGAAGAGCTGCGTGCCACGCTCGCCGCGCTTGCCGCCGATCCGGCGCGCCGCCTGCGCATGGCAGAAGCCGCGCGCGCGCTGGCCCGGCCCGACGCCGCCGGGCGCGTGGCCGACGTGGTGCTGTCGATCGCCGGGGGACGCGCATGAGCCAGCGCCGCCTGCTCGCCACCCGCCACCTCGCCCAGGCCGACGTCGCCCGCGCGGGCGCCGGCGGCCAGCCCGCGCGCGTCCACTTCGTCGGCATCGGCGGCGTGGGCATGAGCGGCATCGCCGAGGTGCTGTGCACGCTCGGTTACCAGGTGTCGGGCTCGGACAACGCCGACAACGCGACCACCCGCCGGCTCGCCTCGCTCGGCGCCACCGTGCACCGCGGCCACGCCGCCGCCAACGTGCACGGCGCCGACTGCATCGTGGTGTCGAGCGCGATCCGCCGCGACAACCCCGAGCTGATGGAGGCGCGCGCGCGGCGCATCCCGATCGTGCCGCGCGCCGAGATGCTGGCCGAGCTGATGCGCTTCCGCCGCGGCATCGCCATCGCCGGCACCCACGGCAAGACCACCACCACCTCGCTCACCGCCAGCGTGCTCGGCGAGGGCGGGCTGGACCCGACCTTCGTGATCGGCGGCCAGCTGCTCGCGGCCGGCGCCAATGCGCGGCTGGGCGGCGGCGATTGGCTGGTGGCCGAAGCCGACGAAAGCGACGGCAGCTTCCTGCGCCTCAACCCGCTGGTCGCGGTGGTCACCAACATCGACGCCGACCACCTCGAGAACTACGGCGGCGATTTCGCCCGCGTGCAGGCGGCGTTCTCGGAGTTCCTGCACCGGCTGCCGTTCTACGGCCTCGCGGTGCTGTGCATCGATGACCCGGAAGTGGCGAAGCTCGCCGCGGAGACGCCGCGCCACCTGATGACCTACGGCTTCCATGCCGACGCCGACGTGCGCGCCGAGGACGTGCGCCAGGACGGCGGCTGCATGCGCTTCACCCTGTGCCTGCCGGACGGCATCCGCACCGCCGTGCAGCTCGCGCTGCCGGGGCGGCACAACGTGCAGAACGCGCTCGCCGCGGCGGCGATCGGCTGGCAGCTCGGCGTCGAGCCGGACACCATCGCCGAGGCGCTGCGCAAGTTCGCCGGCATCGGCCGCCGCTTCAACCTGCTGGCGCGGGTCAGCACGCAGAAGGGCGCGACGGTGCAGCTGGTGGACGACTACGGCCACCACCCGAAGGAGCTCGAGGCGGTGTTCGCCGCGGCGCGCGGCGGCTGGCCGGACAAGCGGCTGGTGGTCGCGTTCCAGCCGCACCGCTACACCCGCACCCGCGACCTGTTCGACGAATTCGCCGCGGTGCTGTCGACGGTGGATGCGCTGGTGCTGACCGAGGTGTACCCGGCCGGCGAGGCGCCGATCGCCGGCGCCGACGCCAAGTCGCTGGCGCGCGCGATCCGCACGCGCGGCCGCGTCGACCCGGTGGTGGTCGGTGGCGCGGGAGACGTCTCCGGCGTGCTGCCGGACATCCTCCAGGACGGCGACCTGCTGCTGATGATGGGCGCGGGCGACATCGGCCACGCCGCGCAGCAGCTGGCCGCGCATGGTTTCCAAGGAGCAGGCAAGTGAGCGTTACCGCATTCCCGCCGCCGCGCGTCGCCGACCCGAAGGCCTTCGGCCGCGTCGCCGTGCTGATGGGCGGCACCAGCGCCGAGCGCGAGGTGTCGCTGGATTCCGGCCGCAACGTGCTGGAAGCGCTGCGCGCCCGCGGCGTCGACGCGCACGCGGTCGACGGCATCCCGGCGCTGGCGGTCGCGCTGGTGCACCGCCAGTTCGACCGCGTGTTCAACATCCTCCACGGCAACAAGGGTGGCG
>JBQCFN010000060.1:0-9870 GCA_051959035.1 Lysobacteraceae bacterium
CGCGGGGCCCCACCCCCCCCCGCGTCCACGCCCCGCCGAGCGTGAACGGGGGGCCGCCCCGGGCCCGGGGCTGGGGGGGGTTGGGGCTGGGGGGGGGTAGGGGCCCGGCGGGCGGGCGGGCGGGCGCCCGGCCGATGGTCGGGTCGGTGGAGCTGGTGCGCCAGTAGCGGTCAGGACACCATCCGGTCCCAGAAGCCCTTCACGCCGTCGAGGAAGGTGCTGGCCTTCGGCGAGTGGCGGCGCGCGCCCTCGCCGACGAAGGTGGCCTCGAACTTCTCCAGCAGCTCGCGCTGCTCGGGCGTGAGGTTGACCGGGGTTTCGACCACCGCCTTGCAGTAGAGGTCGCCCACCGCGCGGCTGCGCACCGAGCGCACGCCGCGGTCGCGCAGGCGGAACACCTTGCCGGTCTGCGTCTCGGCGGGGATGCGCAGCTCGACCTCGCCGTCCAGGGTCGGCACGCGGATGGTGTCGCCCAGCGCGGCCTGGGAGATGCGGATCGGCACCTCGCAGTGCAGGTCGTCGCCGTCGCGCTCGAAGATCGGGTGCGGGCGCACGCGCACCTCGACGTACAGGTCGCCGGGCGGCGTGCCCGCGGGACCCGCCTCGCCCTCGCCCGCCAGGCGGATGCGGTCGCCGTTGTCCACGCCCGCGGGGATCTTCACCGCCAGCGTCTTCTCGTGCTCGACCCGGCCCGCGCCGTGGCAGGCCTTGCACGGGTTGGCGATGGTCTGGCCGCGGCCGCCGCAGTGCGGGCACACCTGCTGCATGGTGAAGATGCCGCGCTGCATGCGGACCTGGCCGCGCCCGCGGCAGGTCGCGCAGGTGTCCAGGCGGCCGTCCTCGGAGCCGGTCGCGGCGCAGGCGCCGCAGGCGGCGAGCGTGGGAATCTCGATCTGCTTCTCGGTGCCGGCCACGGCCTCCTCGAGGTCGAGCTCCATCACGTAGCCGATGTCGGCGCCGCGGCGCGGGCGCGCGCCACCGCCGCCGCCGAAGATGTTGCCGAAGATGTCGCCGAAGATGTCGCCCATGTCGGCGAAGCCCGCGCCGCCGGCGCCGCCGCCCATGCCGTGCTCGAACGCCGCGGGGCCGTGCGCGTCGTACAGCCGGCGCTTGCCGGCGTCCGACAGCACCTCGTAGGCCTCCTTGGCCTCCTTGAAGTGCTCCACCGCCTCCGCGTCGCCGGGATTGCGGTCCGGGTGGTACTTCATCGCGCAGCGGCGGTACGCCTTCTTCAGCTCCTCGTCGCTGGCGTTGCGGGCCACGCCCAGGACTTCGTAGTAGTCGCGCTTGCTCATGCTCGGGTCAGTCGGGTTTCGATGCGCCGGTCGGGCACCAGCCACATCACCGCGACGGCGACGTAGAGCAGGCCCGACAACGCGGGATGGACGAAGGCCAGCGCGATCGCGGCGGCGTAGAACACGGGGGACGCGAGGCCCTTCCAGTCGCGCGCGGTCGCCCGCGCCAGCAACGAACCGGCGCCGCCGTTGGCGGCGATCAGGGTCGCCTGGAACGGCCGCCAGGCGAGCGCCGCCATCAGCAGCACCGCGCCGTAGGCCGCCACCGGCACCGGCGCGAAATGGTTCTGGCCCATCCACGCGGTGGCGACCGGGACCCGCGACAGCCAGAACAGCAGGAACAGGTTGGCCCACAGCACCTTGCCGTTGACGTGCTGGGCGGCGTGCAGGAAATGGTGGTGGTTGTTCCAGTAGATGCCGACGTAGACGAAGCTCAGCACGTAGCTCAGGAACACCGGCACGAGCGGGCGCAGCGCCGCCAGCGTCGCGCCGTGCGGCGCGCGCAGCTCCAGCACCATGATCGTGATGATGATGGCGATGACGCCGTCGCTGAACGCCTCGAGCCGCGCCTGGCCCATTGCCCTGCCTCGCCTTCCCCCTCACGACGGCGGGCGCCCGTCGCCGGACGCCCGCCATTGGCCATCATGCTCGCATGATCAGGACCGCTTGTCGTCGTCCTTGACCTCGGTGAACTCGGCGTCGACCACGTCGTCGTTGCGCTGGCCACCGCCCTGCGCGCCGGCGCCGGCCTGCTCCGCGCCGCCCGGCTGGCCGGCCTGCGCGGCCGCGAACAGCGACTGGCTCGCCTCCTCCAGCGCGCGCGACTTCGCCTCGATCTGGCCCTTGTCGTCGCCCTTCATCGCGGTCTCGAGCTCGGCGATGGCGCCTTCCGCGCGGCCGATGGCGTCGCCCGGGATCTTGTCGCCGTGCTCCTTGATCGCGTTGCGGGTCGCGTGGATGAGCGCGTCGGCGTGGTTGCGCGCCTGCACCAGCTCGTGGAACTTCTTGTCCTCCTCGCGGTGCGCCTCGGCGTCCTGCACCATCCGCTGGATCTCTTCGTCCGACAGGCCCGAGCCGGCCTTGATCTCGACCTTCTGCTCCTTGCCGGTCTTCTTGTCCTTGGCGCTGACGTGCAGGATGCCGTTGGCGTCGATGTCGAAGGACACCTCGACCTGCGGCATGCCGCGCATCGCCGGCTCGATGCCGGTGAGGTCGAACTTGGCCAGCGACTTGTTGTAGCGGGCCTGCTCGCGCTCGCCCTGCAGCACGTGCACGGTGACCGCGGTCTGGTTGTCCTCGGCGGTCGAGAAGGTCTGCGAAGCCTTGGTCGGGATGGTGGTGTTCTTCTCGATGATCTTGGTCATCACGCCGCCGAGCGTCTCGATGCCCAGCGACAGCGGGGTCACGTCGAGCAGGAGCACGTCCTTGACGTCGCCCTGCAGCACGCCGCCCTGGATCGCGGCGCCCACCGCCACCGCCTCGTCCGGGTTGACGTCCTTGCGCGGCTCCTTGCCGAAGAACTCGCCGACCGCCTGCTGCACCTTCGGCATGCGGGTCTGGCCGCCGACCAGGATCACCTCGTTGATGTCGCTGGCGCGCAGGCCGGCGTCGTTGAGCGCGATCCGGCAGGGCTCGATGGTCTTCTTGACCAGGTCCTCGACCAGCGACTCGAGCTTGGCCCGGGTCAGCTTGATGTTGAGGTGCTTCGGGCCGGAAGCGTCCGCGGTCACGTACGGCAGGTTGACCTCGGTCTGCTGCGAGCTGGACAGCTCGATCTTGGCGCGCTCGGCCGCGTCCTTCAGGCGCTGCAGCGCGAGCGGGTCCTTGCGCAGGTCGATGCCCTGGTCCTTCTGGAATTCCTCGACGAGGTAATCGATCACGCGTTTGTCGAAGTCCTCGCCGCCGAGGAAGGTGTCGCCGTTGGTCGACAGCACCTCGACCTGCATCTCGCCTTCCACGTTCGCGATCTCGATGATCGAGATGTCGAAGGTGCCGCCGCCGAGGTCGTACACCGCGACCTTGCGGTCGCCGGTGCCCTTCTTGTCCAGGCCGTAGGCGAGCGCCGCCGCGGTCGGCTCATTGATGATGCGCTTGACCTCGAGGCCGGCGATGCGGCCGGCGTCCTTGGTCGCCTGGCGCTGGCTGTCGTTGAAGTAGGCCGGCACCGTGATCACCGCCTCGGTGACGGTCTCGCCGAGGTAGGCCTCGGCGGTCTTCTTCATCTTCTCGAGCACGCGCGCCGAGACTTCCGGCGGCGCCATCTTCTTGCCCTCGCTGGTCTCGACCCAGGCGTCGCCGTTGCCGTGCTCGATGATCTTGTAGGGGACGAGGCCGATGTCCTTCTGCACCTCGGCGTCGGTGAACTTGCGGCCGATCAGGCGCTTCACCGCGTAGAAGGTGTTCTTCGGGTTGGTCACGGCCTGGCGCTTGGCGGACGCGCCGACCAGCACCTCGCCGTCCTTGGTGAAGGCGACGATCGAGGGCGTGGTGCGGTCTCCCTCGGAATTCTCGATGACGCGGGCCTTGCCGCCCTCCATGATCGCCACGCACGAGTTGGTCGTGCCGAGGTCGATGCCGATGATCTTGGCCATGTTGGTGTCCCTCTCCGATCTCTGGTTCGTTCTGGCGCGCTGCGCCGATGACGGGGATGTGGGGCGGCCGGGGCCGCCCTTCAAGTTCAGTCGTGGCGGGCGACGACCACCAGCGCGGGGCGCAGCAGCCGGTCGTTCAGCACGTAGCCCTTCTGGAAGACCTGGGCGACGGCGCCTGGCGGCAGGCCGTCGGGATCGACCATGCTCATCGCCTGGTGGCGCTCGGGGTCGAAGCTGTCGCCGCGCGCGGGGGCCACTTCGACCAGGCCGTTGCTCTCGGCGATCCGGTGCAGCTGGCGCAGGGTCAGTTCCATGCCCTCGCGCAGCGGGTCGTTCTGCGCGGCGGCGGCCAGCCCGGCCTCCATGCTGTCGAACAGCGGCAGCAGTTCGCCCAGCAGGCGCTCGTTGGCGAAGCGGCGCGCGCTGTCCATGTCGCGGGCCAGGCGCTTGCGCTGGTTCTCGAGGTCGGCGCGCTCGCGCAGCATGTCCGCGCGCAGCTGCTCGACCTCCGCCCGCAGGCTTTCCAGTTCCGCGGCCAGGGGGTTCCCGCCGTCCGCTTCCATGCCGGCCTGGGCGCCGGCGTCCTGCATCGAATCGTGGGTCATGCTCCGGTCCATCCGCGGCAACCGCGCCGCCTGAACGGGAGCGATGGGGGCCGCTCAGCCGGCTTTCAAGGCGGACCCGAGCACGTCGGCGGCGGCCTTCACGACCGGGATGACCCGTTCGTAGGCCATCCGTGAAGGACCGATCACCCCGAGCACCCCCAGCACCCGGTCGCCGGCGCCGTAGGGCGCGGTGACCAGCGACATGCCCTCCAGCGAGGCCAGGCCGGTCTCCTCGCCGATGAAGATCCGCACCCCGGGCGCGCGCAGGGTGCGCTCGAGCAGCTGCAGGATCTCGCGCTTGCGGGCGAAGGCCTCGAACAGCTCGCGCAGGCGGTCGAGGTCGGACAGGTCCTGCACGCCGAGCAGCCGGCTCTGCCCGGCGAGCACGACGTCGTCCTCGCCGTCGGCCAGCGCCTGGCTGGCCAGCTCGACCGTGTGCGCCAACAGCGTCTCCATCTCGCTGCGCGCGGCCTGCAGCTCGTGCAGCAGGGTCGCCCGCACCTCGGCCAGCGGGCGGCCGGCGAAGTGCTGGTTGAGGTAGTTGGCCACCCGCTCCAGCTCGCCGGCGTCGTAGGCGCGGCGGGTCTGCAGCACGCGGTTCTGCACGTCGTTGTCGGCGAACACCAGGATCGCCAGCACGCGCCGGCCCTCCAGCGGCACGAAGTCGATGTGGCGGAAGGCGAAGGCCTCGCGCCGGGGCGCGCTGACCACGCCGACGAAATGGCTCATCGCCGACAGCAGCTCCGAAGCGTTGCCGAGCAGCGACTGGGTGCCCGCGCCGGCCGGCAGCTCCTGTCGCAGGCGGGCCAGCTCGGCGTCCGGCAGCGGGCGCAGCTGCAGCAGCGAGTCGACGAAAACGCGGTAGCCCTGCGCGGTCGGCACCCGCCCGGCGGAGGTGTGCGGCGAGCTGAGCAGGCCGAGGTCCTCGAGGTCGCCGAGGATGTTGCGGATCGTCGCCGGGCTGACGTCCAGCCCCGCGTGCCGGGCCAGAGTCTGCGAGCCGACCGGCTCGCCGTCGCGGATGTAGCGGCCGATCAGCGTGCGCAGCAGCTGGCGCGCGCGCGGATCGAGCGTCGGCTGGACCAGGGACGGATCGGGAGGGCGGCGGGCCATGGGGCGGATATACGGGGGCGGGCGTCGAGGCGCAAGCAATGGCGCGGCGGATTCCGGCAGCCGCCGGGGGTGGAATCCGACCCTGGCGGGGCCGCCGCCGTCGCTGCGGCTGAGATGGCCGTTGCTACCCTATCGCCCATGCTGCGCCACCTTGCCATCCGCGACTTCGCCGTCGTCTCCGCCACCGAGCTCGAGTTCGGGCCGGGCCTCACCGTGATTTCCGGCGAAACCGGCGCCGGCAAGTCGCTGCTGGTCGACGCGCTGGACTTCCTCTCCGGTTCGCGCGCCGACAGCGGCATCGTCCGCCACGGCGCCGCGCGCGCCGAGCTGTCGGCGCAGTTCGACCTCGCCGACGCGCCCGGCGCCGCCGCCTGGCTGCGCGAGGCCGAGCTCGACGAAGGCGGCGACTGCCAGCTGCGCCGCACCCTCCGCGCCGACGGCGGCTCGCGGGCGTGGATCAACGGCCGGCCGGTGACGCTGGCGCAGCTGGCCGAGCTCGCCGCGCGCCTGGTCGAGATCCATGGCCAGCACGAGCACCAGGCCCTGCTCTCGCGCGCCAGCCAGCTCGCCCTGCTCGACGCCTACGGCCGCCACGACGCCGAGGCGGCCGCGGTGCGCGCGGCCGCGCAGGCCTGGTCCTCGCTGCTGCGCGAGCGCGACCTGCTGTCCAACCAGGGCGACGTCTCCGACCGCATCGCCTGGCTGGAGCACCAGCTCGGCGAGTTGCAGCGCGAGTCGCTGGAACCGGACGCCATCGCCGAGCTCGTCGCCAGCCATCGCCGCCACGCGCACTCGGCCAGCCTGATCTCGACCTGCGAATCGGCGGTGGCGCGCCTGGCCGGCGACGAAGGGCCCGCGCTCGCCCGCCAGCTGCAGCAGGTGCGCGGCGAGCTGGCCCGCCAGGCCGAGCACGAGCCGCGCCTGGCCGAGGTGGACGCGATGCTCGACTCGGCCGCGATCCAGGTCGACGAGGCGCTGTCGCTGCTGGAGCAGGTGCGCGCCGACCTCGACCTCGACCCGGCCGCGTTCGACGAGCTCGACCGCCGCCTCGGCCGCCTGCACGACCTCGCGCGCAAGCACCGCGCCACCCCGGAAACGCTGGCGGCGCAGCGCGATGCGCTGTTCTCCGAACTGGAAACGCTGCAACGCGCGGGCGAACGCCTGCGCACCCTGGATGCCGAGATCGCCGACGCGGCGGCACGCTGGCAGCAGGCGGCCGCGGCCCTGCGCGCGAAGCGCACGCACGCCGCGCGGGCGCTGTCGGACGCCACCACCGCGCTGATTTGCGAACTCGGCATGGGTGGCCGCTTCGAAGTCGCGCTGGAGCCGGCCGAGACCCACAAGCCGGATCCCAACGGCAGCGAGCGGGTCGAATTCCTGGTCGCGGCGAACGCCGGCCAGCCGGCGCGGCCGCTGCGCAAGGTCGCCTCCGGTGGAGAGCTGTCGCGCATCTCGCTCGCGATCGAGGTCGCGGCGCTCGGCCTGGACGCGGTGCCGACGATGGTGTTCGACGAGGTCGACACCGGCATCGGCGGCGCGGTCGCCGAGATCGTCGGCCAGAAGCTGCGTGCGCTCGGCGCGAAGCGGCAGGTGCTGTGCGTGACCCACCTCCCGCAGGTCGCCGCGCAGGGACATGCGCACTACCGCGTCAGCAAGGCCGAGCACGAGGGCGTGACCCAGAGCGCGGTGCAGGCGCTGGACGCGAAGGCGCGCGAGGAGGAACTGGCGCGCATGCTCGGCGGCGTGGAAGTCAGCAAGGAAGCGCGCGCCGCGGCGCGGCGGTTGCTGCGCAGCGTGGCCTAGGCCGGTCGATGACCCGATGCCGCAAGAGACGCCGGTGATCCGACGGGCTGCCTGCTTCAGCGTGTTGCTGGCCCTGGGTACAGCCGCGTTCGCGTCCCTGTTGAGCGGCGCGGACTTTCTCGAAGCGACGCTGCCCGGGGGCCTGCCGGCCGGCAACGCGGCCGCCGCCCTGGGCCTGGGCGCCTGCGCGGGCGCGGCGCGCGCAATGGGTCCGCGCGGCTCGCTTGCACGCGCTGCGGCGGGCCTGGCGTTGCTGGGCGGCATCGCCTGGCTGCCGGTGTCCGTGGCGCTCGCCGGCAACCTCGCGCTCAACTTCGAGGGCTGGCGCGGCACGACATTCCTGGCGTGGAGCGTGCTGGTGCTGGCAACGGTGCTGGGTTCGCTGGGGTGGGCGCTGCTGGCCGCCGTGGTGGCACGATGCAGGCCTGCGCGACGCGACTGAGGACAGCGCACCCGCGCATCGCGCTACTGGGGTTGCCGGGCAACCCGGGGCACTAAGGCTCGGTCGCACAGGCTTGTGGGGCTGTGGAGGCTCGTGGGGCTTTGGGCTCGGGGGCGACCTGTTGCGCGTGTGGTGTTTTCGAAACGCGCCCGTGCCCTTTCCGAGCGACCGGGAGGACGGGGGCATCTCGCCAGCGCGCCATGGATGGATGCCCGAATCGGGACAGGGTGGTCACGGGCGGCCTGCGCGGCACTGCCGCGCGCCCGTGCGAACGCCCGGCACCCTGCGCCGGGCCGGGTGAGCCGCGCAGCGGCGGCCCGACTTGAGGGAAAGCAATGCCCGGCCTCCCGGGCGCGGACCCTCGATCCACGAACCAGAGCCACCGCGCACTTGGCCCGGCGCCGGGAATATTCAACCGTCGCATCCAATGAGACGGCTAATCCATTGAATTTGCTCAAGCGTTTCCGGCTTCAGGCAGCGCACCCATGAAGGTACTAAAATCCTTACCATGCCCGACCTGACCGCCCGCCAGCATGCCATCCTCGACTTCGTCCGCGAGCGCATCGCCGCCGACGGCCTGCCGCCGACCTGGGCGGAAATCGCCCGGGCTTTCGGCTTCCGCCAGACCCGCGCGGCGCAGAAGCACCTGCAGGCGCTGGCGGCCAAGGGCTACCTGACCCTGCTGCCGGGCAAGGCGCGCGGGATCCGGCTGCGCGGCGGTGTGCCACCGGGCCCGCCGCGGCAGGAGGAGGAGGCGCTCGACCTCCCCGTCCTCGGCCGCGTCGCCGCCGGCACGCCGATCGGCGCGGACATCGGCAGCGAGCGCCGGCTGCTGCTCGACCGTGCCCTGTTTTCGCAGAGCCCCGACTACCTGCTGCGCGTGCAAGGCGATTCGATGCGCGACGAAGGCATCCTCGACGGCGACCTCGTCGCCGTGCGCCGCACGCCCGAGGCGCGCGACGGCCAGGTGGTGGTGGCGCGCATCGACGGCGAGCTCACCATCAAGCGCCTGCACCGGGGCGCCGATGCGCTGCGCCTGCTGCCGCGCAATCCCGACCATGCGCCGATCGACGTCCGGCCCGGCCAGGACTTCGCCATCGAAGGCGTGTATTGCGGCCTGGTCCGCGGGGCTTGAGATGGGCTCCGCGATCGTTGGTGATCCCGTGGCGCTGGACGCCCTGCTGGCCGACCGCCGCGTCTGGCGCGGCCGGCCGGCGGGCCTGCCGCCGGCGGCCCAGCCGACCGGTTTCGCCGCGCTCGACGCCGCCCTGCCCACCGGCGGCTGGCCGGACGCCGCGCTGACCGAACTGCTGCTGCCCGCCGACGGGCTGGGCGAACTGCGCCTGCTGCTGCCCACCCTCGCGCGCCTGACCCGGGCGGCGCGCGAGATCGTGCTGGTCGCCCCGCCCTACGTGCCCTACCCCGATGGCTGGCGCCAGGCCGGGGTGGACTTCGCCCGCCTGCACCTGGTCGAGGCCGCGCCGCGCGACGCGTTGTGGGCCGCCGAGCAATGCCTGCGCAGCGGCAGCCTCGCCGCCGTGCTGTGCTGGCCGCGCCAGGCCGACGACCGCGCGCTGCGCCGCCTGCAGGTGGCGGCCGAAACCGGCCAGGCACTCGGCTTCGCCTTCCGCGACGCGCGCGCGGCGGCCAATCCTTCGCCGGCGGCCCTGCGGCTGCTGCTGGAACGCGACGCCCGGCCCGGCGCGGGCCTCCCCCCGGGGACGCCCTGCCTGCGCATCCTCAAGTGCCGCGGCGGCAACGCGCCCGCCGCAATGATCCCGCTGGACCCGCGGTCCGCCACGGCGGCTGGCGTGGCGTCGTCCACCAGCAACGCTCCGGCGGCGGGCATGCCGGCGTTGGCTGCCCCGGTGGCCGGCCACCCCACCGCCCAGGGCTCCGGGCTCGGCGATGGCGTTCGGGCCCCTTCCCCCTGCCGGGAAGTCCTGCCCGCTGCCGCGGCTGCCACCGTCGCCACCACCGCCACGCACGACGCCCACGCGCCGGATGCCGCGGGTGAAGCG
>JBQCFN010000061.1:0-7899 GCA_051959035.1 Lysobacteraceae bacterium
AGCGCGCCATGGATGGCGCGCGCCCGCATCGGCACGGGATGTGCCGGCCAAGGGAAAAGCCATGCCCCCGGCCTCCCGGGCGCGGGCCGACGGACCAGGCGTGACCGGCGCGGGTGTGCGGCCGACTGCGGACCCATGGGCGCCGGTTTTCCCCGGGGGCGACGCGCCGGGACGTCGAAACCAAGGGGGGGGCGCCCCAGCCAGGCGCGCGGGTGTCCGAGGGAGTTGACCCTAACTCCCTGAAACCCTTACACTTCCGCTTCTGTCCGCCCTCGATGGCGGGCAGGCGACCACAATAACTACAGAGGAAGGCCTGGTCATGTACGCAATTCTGGTCACCGGCGGCAAGCAATACCGCGTGATGCAGGGTGAAAAGCTCCGCGTCGAGCTGCTCGAGGCCGACGCCGGCAGCGAGCTCACCTTCGACAACGTCCTGATGCTCGGCGACGCCGACGGCATCAAGGTCGGCGATGCGCTGAAGGGTGCCACCGTCACCGCCAAGGTCGTCGGCCACGGCCGCGCCGACAAGGTGCGCATCGTCAAGTTCCGCCGCCGCAAGCACCATCGCAAGCAGATGGGCCACCGGCAGCACTACACCGAAATCGAGATCACGGGCATCAAGGCCTGATCGTCAGCCTGGAGGATTGAGCAATGGCACATAAAAAGGCAGGCGGCAGCACCCGCAACGGCCGCGATTCCAACCCCAAGTACCTGGGCGTGAAGCTGTACGGCGGCCAGGCCGTCGAGGCCGGCAACATCATCGTCCGCCAGCGCGGCACCCAGTTCCATCCGGGCGCCGGCGTGGGCCTCGGCCGCGACCACACCCTGTTCGCGCTGGTCGACGGCGTGGTCGAGTTCGCGACCAAGGGCCCGAAGAAGCGCCGCACCGTGAGCGTCGTCGGCGCGGCGTAAGCCGGGCGACCGACCGTTCCGCGGAAAGCCCCGCTCCGGCGGGGTTTTTCGTTTGCGGCCCCGGTCCGCCACGCGCCGCTGGCGCGCCCGCCCCGCACGGCGGGCCGCGCTTCGCGCTTTCGCGGGAAAGACGGCAACAAGCGATACTTCCAAGCCACCACCCGGGTCACCGTCCATGAAACTCGTCGACGAAGCCGAAATCACCGTGGTCGCCGGCAATGGCGGCAACGGCGCCATCAGCTTCCGGCGCGAGAAGTTCATCCCGCTCGGCGGTCCCGACGGCGGCGACGGCGGCGACGGCGGCAGCGTCTGGCTGCAGGCCGACGAGAACCTCAATACCCTGGTCGACTTCCGCCACCAGCGCATGTTCCGCGCCCAGCGCGGCGAGAACGGCATGGGCCGGCAGATGTACGGCAAGGGCGGCGCCGACACCACGGTCACGGTGCCGGTCGGCACGGTGGTCATCAACGTCGACACCGACGAGGTGATCGGAGACCTCACCCGCCACGGCGAGCGCCTGCTGGTCGCGCGAGGCGGCAAGGGCGGGCTCGGCAACATGCACTTCAAGAGCTCGTTGAACCGCGCGCCACGCCGCGCGACGCCGGGCGGCGAGGGCGAACAGCGCACCCTGATGCTGGAGCTCAAGCTGCTCGCCGACGTCGGCCTGCTCGGCTTCCCCAACGCCGGCAAGTCGACCTTCATCCGCGCGGTCTCGGCGGCGACGCCCAAGGTCGCCGACTACCCGTTCACCACGCTCTACCCGAACCTCGGCGTGGTCAGCGTCGAGCCGCACAAGAGCTTCGTCATCGCCGACATCCCCGGCCTGATCGAGGGCGCCGCCGAAGGCGCCGGGCTCGGCAGCCTGTTCCTGCGCCACGTCCAGCGCACCCGCCTGCTGCTGCACCTGGTCGACATCGCCCCCGCTCTCGGGGTGCATGACGAGGGTGGCGTCGAGGGCGTGTCGCCGGCCGAGCAGGTGCGCGCGATCGAACACGAGCTGCGCAAGTACGATCCCGCGATGCTGGACAAGCCGCGCTGGCTGGTGCTCAACAAGGCCGACCTGATGTTCGAGGACGAGGCACGGGCGGCGGCGGAGGAAGTCGTGCGCGAGCTCGGCTGGACCGGGCCGTGGTTCCTCGTTTCGGCGCTCGGGCGCGAGGGCACCTGGCCGATCATGCTCGAGGTGCAGCGCTTCTTCGACCAGCTGCGCGCGGACGCCGCCGATGCCGCCGGCGCGGATGCCTGAGCCGATGGCGCAGGCAAGAAAAAACCCGGCCGAAGCCGGGTTTTTCGCGAATCGCCTGGTGCCGGCCTCAGGCGGCCTGCAGCGCCTTGATGCGCGCGGTCAGGCGGCTCTTGTGGCGGGCGGCCTTGTTCTTGTGGATCAGGCCGCGCGCGCTGAAGCGGTCGAGGATCGGCTGGGCGACGTCGAACGCGGCCCTGGCGGCGGCGGCGTCGTTGGCATCGATCGCCTTGAGCACCTTCTTGACGGCGGTGCGCAGCATCGAACGCTGGGCGGCGTTGCGGGCATTGCGCACGACGGTCTGCTTGGCGCGCTTCTGGGCGGACTTGATGTTGGCCACGGTGGAATCCTGGAAACCTGGGAAATGGGAATCGACGAAATCAGACAGAAAAGTATGGGCGATTCAGGGGCTTGGGTCAACTGGCAGGGGGCGGCCCGATGAGCGGTCCCGCCCCGGACGCCCGCCCGGCCGCCGGCCACCGGCCCGGGATGCTGCGCGGGCTGCTGTCGTTCAGCAGCATGACCATGGTTTCGCGGGTGCTGGGCCTGGTCCGCGACCAGTCGATCAGCTACGTGTTCGGCGCCAGCGCGGCCACCGACGCCTTCATGGTCGCCTTCCGCATCCCCAACTTCATGCGCCGGCTGTTCGCGGAGGGCTCGTTCTCGACCGCCTTCGTGCCGGTCTTCACCGAGGTCAAGGAGACCCGGCCGCACGCCGAACTGCGCGAGCTGGTGTCGCGGGTGGGCGGCACGCTGGCGGCGGTCCTGCTGGTGGTCACCGCGCTCGGGCTGCTGTTCGCGCCGCAGATCGCCGCGGTGTTCTCGCCGCACGACGACTACAAGCTCGACCTGCTGACCAGCCTCGTCCGGCTGACGTTCCCGTTCCTGCTGTTCGTCTCGCTGACCGCGCTGGCGGCGGGCGTGCTCAACAGCTTCCACCGCTTCGGCCTGCCGGCGCTGGCGCCGGTCATCCTCAACCTGTGCATGATCGCCGGTGCGCTCTGGCTGGCGCCGCGGCTGCAGGTCCCGATCATGGCGATGGGCTGGGCGGTGCTGGCGGCCGGCCTGCTGCAACTGCTGTTCCTGCTGCCCGCGGTGGGGAGGCTCGACCTGCTCGCGCTGCCGCGCTGGGGCGGGCGCCACGCGGGCGTGCGCAAGGTGATGCGGCTGATGGTGCCGACCCTGTTTGGCTCGTCGGTGGCGCAGATCAACCTGCTGTTCGACACCTGGATCGCCGCCTACCTGCTCACCCGCTCGCAGACCTGGCTGTCGCTGGCCGACCGCTTCCTGGAGCTGCCGTTGGGCGTGTTCGGCATCGCGCTGGGCACGGTGATCCTGCCGGCGCTGTCGCAGCACCACGTCAAGGCCGACCGCGCGGGCTTCTCGCGCGCGCTCGACTGGGGCCTGCGCAACACGCTGATGATCTCGGTGCCCGCCGCGCTCGGGCTGATGCTGCTGTGCACGCCGCTGGTGGCGACGCTGTTCCAGCACGGCCACTTCACCGCCTTCGACACCCGCATGACCGCGCTGTCGGTGTTCGGCCTGAGCTTCGGCCTGCCGGCCTTCGCGCTGGTGAAGGTGGTGCTGCCGGCGTTCTACGCCCGCCAGGACACGAAGACGCCGGTGCGCGCGGGCGTGTCGTCGCTGGTCGCCAACATGGTGCTGAACATCGCCATCCTCGCCATCCTCTACCTGCTGTGGGTGCCCGACGCGCTGAAGGTGCAGGGCGTGTGGCAGGGGCTGGCGCGCACGCCCGGCCTGCACCTGGCGCTCGGCATCGCCAGCGCGCTGGCGAGCTACCTCAACCTCGGGCTGCTCTGGCGCTGGCTGCGCCGGGACGGCGTGTACCAGCCGCAGCCCGGATGGGGGCGCTTCACCGCGCGCCTGCTGCTGGCCTGCGTGGCGATGTGCGCGGTGGTCGGGCTCGGCCTGCACCTGGGGCCGGACTTCACCACCGCGCCGGTGCCGGCGCGGCTGGGCTGGCTGTTCGGGCTGGTCGCGGCGGGCGGCGGTGCCTACGCGGCGGCGCTGGTGGCGATGGGCTGGCGCCCGCGCGAACTGCGCGAGCATTGAGGCCGGGCGCGACGGCTATACTTGAAAGGCAACACTTTCAAGCGCTTTCACGTGGCCCGCGCAGGGCCTCGGCCCGGCCGTCGCCGCCGGGCCGGCAACCAAGACCCGGCATGAGCAGGCTGTTCCGTGACGTCCAGGGCGGGCTTTTGTGCCCGCAAGGCAGCGTGGTCTGCATCGGTGCGTTCGACGGCCTGCACCTGGGCCATCGCGCGCTGGTGCGGCAGGCGGCCGGGCGCGCGCGGGCGCTGGGCGTGCCGGCGGTGGCGCTGAGCTTCGAGCCCTTGCCGCGCGAGTTCTTCGCCCATGACGCGCCGCCCCCGCGGCTGGCGCTGCCGCGCGCCCGGTACGAAGGCCTGTGCGCGCTCGGCGCCGACCTGGTCGGGATGCTGCGCTTCGATGCCGCGCTGGCGCGGATGCCGGCCGAGGCCTTCGTGCGCGAGGTGCTCGCCGGCCGCCTGCGCGCGCGCGAGGTGTGGGTGGGGCCGGGGTTCCGCTTCGGCCATGCGCGCGGTGGCGATCTCGCCACCTTGCAGGCGCTGGGCGCGGAACTGGGCTTCGCCGCCCACGAGATCGCGCCGGTGGAACTCGATGGCGTGCGGGTGTCCAGCACCCGCGTGCGCGCCGCGCTGCAGGCGGGCGACTTCGCGCTCGCCGGCCGCCTGCTCGGGCGTCCCTATGCGGTCGGCGGCCACGTCGTGCGCGGCGCGCAGCTCGGCCGCACGCTCGGCTATCCGACCGCCAACCTGCGCTTCGACCGCAAGACGCCAGCGCTGTCGGGCATCTACGCGGTGCGCGTGCACGGCGTCGCCGCGCAGCCGTGGCCGGCGGTGGCCAGCTTCGGCACGCGCCCGACGGTGGACGGGCGCGAGCCGCTGCTGGAAGCGCACCTGTTCGACTTCGACGGCGATCTGTACGGCCGCCGCATCGAGGTCGAATTCGTCGCCCGCCTGCGCGACGAGGAAAAATTCCCCGACCTGCCGACGCTCGTCGCGCAGATGCACCGCGACGCCGCGCAGGCGCGCGTCCTCCTCGAACTCCCCCGCAAGGCTTACGCGTGAGCGCCGACCAGGACACCAACCGCTACAAGGCCACGATCCACCTGCCGGCCACCGACTTCCCGATGCGCGGCGACCTGCCGAAGCGCGAGCCGCATGCGCTCGCGCGCTGGGAGGCCGAGGATCTTTACGCGCGCATCCGCGAGCACGCCCGCGGCCGTCCGTCGTTCGTGCTGCATGACGGTCCGCCCTACGCCAACGGCGCGATCCACATCGGCCACGCGGTCAACAAGGTCCTCAAGGACGTGATCGTCAAGTCGAAGCTGCTGGCCGGCTTCGATGCCCCCTACGTGCCGGGCTGGGACTGCCATGGCCTGCCGATCGAGCTGGCGGTGGAGAAGAAGCACGGCAAGGTCGGCAGCACGGTCGACGGGCGCATGCTCGACGCGACCGCGTTCCGCGCGCTGTGCCGCGGCTACGCCAGCGAGCAGATCGACCTGCAGCGGCAGGGCTTCCGCCGGCTCGGCGTGGTCGGCGACTGGGAGCATCCCTACCGCACGATGGATTTCCGCTACGAAGCGGACATGCTGCGCGCGCTGGCGCGGATCATCGAGCGAGGCCACCTCAGCCGCGGCGTCAAGCCGGTGCACTGGTGCTTCGACTGCGGCTCGGCGCTGGCCGAGGCGGAGATCGAGTACCAGGACAAGAAGTCGCCGGCGGTGGACGTCGCCTATCGGGCGAAGGACCCGGCGCGGCTCGCGGCGGCCTTCGAGGTGCCGCTCGCGGACGCCACCGACGTCGCCGTGCCGATCTGGACGACCACGCCGTGGACCCTGCCGGCGAGCCTGGCGGTCACCCTCGGCGCGGAACTCGACTACGTGCTGGTCGAAGGCCCGCGCCGCGGCGGTCGCCGCCAGTGGCTGGTGCTGGCCGAGGCGCTGGCGGAGCGTGCGTTGCAGCGCTACGGCGTGGACGCCGTGGTGGTGCACGGTCGCGCCCGCGGCGCGGAGCTCGAAGGCCTGAAGCTGCAGCACCCGTTCTACCCCGAACGCGAGATCCCGCTGCTGCTCGGCGAGCACGTGTCGGCGGAGGAGGGCACCGGCGCCGTGCACACGGCGCCCGGCCACGGCCAGGAAGACTTCGTCGTGGGCCAGCGCTACGGGCTCATCGACCAGTACACGGCCGCGCAGCTCAACCCGGTCGACGGACGCGGCGTGTACCTGCCGTCGACGCCGCCCGCCGACGGCGTCGCGCTCGCCGGGCTGCACATCTGGAAGGCCAACGACGCCATCGTCCAGGTGCTGCGCGACAACGGCGCGCTGCTCGCCTCCAGCGTGATCGAGCACAGCTATCCGCACTGCTGGCGGCACAAGACGCCGGTGGCGTTCCGCGCCACGCCGCAGTGGTTCATCTCGATGGAGCAGGCCGGGCTGCGCCGCGACGCGCTGGCCGCGATAGGCAAGGTCGGCTGGGTGCCGGAGTGGGGCGAGGCGCGCATCGCCGGCATGGTCGAGGGCCGCCCGGACTGGACCATCTCGCGCCAGCGCACCTGGGGCGTGCCGATCGCGCTGTTCATGGATCGCGAGAGCGGCGCGCCGCACCCGGACTCGCCCGCGCTGATGCGCAGGATCGCCGAGCGCGTCGAGCGCGAGGGCGTGGACGCGTGGTACGCGCTCGACCCGGCCGAGCTGCTCGGCGCCGACGCGGACCGCTACGAGAAGGTCACCGACATCCTCGATGTCTGGTTCGACTCCGGCGTGACCCACTTCTGCGTGCTCGCGCAGCGCGGCGAGGATGGCCTGCGCTCGCCCGCCGACCTCTACCTCGAGGGCTCCGACCAGCACCGCGGCTGGTTCCAGTCCTCGCTGCTGACCGGCGTGGCGATGGACGGCGAGGCGCCATTCCGCCAGGTGCTGACGCACGGCTTCACCGTCGACGCGCACGGCCGCAAGATGTCCAAGTCCGTCGGCAACGTGGTCGCGCCGCAGCAGGTGATGGACGCGATGGGCGCCGACGTGCTGCGCCTGTGGATCGCCGCGACCGACTACACCAACGAGATCGCCGTCTCCGACGAAATCCTCAAGCGCAACGGCGACATGTACCGCCGCATCCGCAACACCGCGCGCTTCCTGCTCGGCAACCTGCACGGCTTCGAGCCCGCGCGCGACCTGCGCCCGCTCGACGACATGGTCGCGCTGGACCGCTGGATCGTGCACCGCGCCTGGGAGCTGCAGCAGAAGCTCGCCGAGTCCTACGCACGGTACGACTTCGCGGGGATCGTGCAGGCGCTCGGCAACTTCTGCAGCGTCGACCTCGGCTCGCTGTACCTGGACGTGACCAAGGACCGGCTGTACACGATGCCCGAGGACTCGCGCGGGCGGCGCTCGGCGCAGTCGGCGATGTACCGCATCGCCGAGGCGTTCGTGCGCTGGATCGCGCCGATCCTGAGCTTCACCGCCGACGAGATGTGGGGCTACCTGCCGAAGGTGACCGAGCAGGGCGAGCGAGCGGGCAACGTGCTGTTCGCGACCTGGTACGAGGGCCTGGCGCCGCTGGGCGAGGACGCGGCGCTGGACGCCGAGGACTTCGCCCGCCTGCTCGGCCTGCGCGACCAGGTCGCCAAGGTGCTGGAACCGATGCGCGCCAGCGGCGAGATCGGCGCGGCGCTGGAGGCGG
>JBQCFN010000062.1:0-5739 GCA_051959035.1 Lysobacteraceae bacterium
AGCTGGCCGGTGCCCTCGAGGATCTCGCGGTTGACGATGTAGGGCGTGTAGCACTCGGTGTAGCCGTGCTGCGTGGTCTGCATGTCGAGCATGAACTGCGCGAGCGCGCGGTGCAGCCGCGCGAGTTGCCCGCGCAGCACGGTGAAGCGCGCGCCGCTGAGCCTGGCCGCGGTGTCGCCGTCCAGCCATCCGTGGCGCGCGCCGAGCTCGACGTGGTCCTTGACCGCGAAATCGAAGGCGCGCGGCGTGCCCCAGCGGTGTTGCTCGACGTTGCCGGCCTCGTCCGCGCCAAGCGGCACGGCCGGATCGGGCAGGTTCGGGAGGCCGAGCGCGATCGCGTCGATCTCGGCGCGGATGGTGTCCAGCCGCGCCTCGCTGGCCTTGAGCTCGTCGCCGAAGCCGGCGACCTCCGCCAGCAGCGCCGACGCGTCCTCGCCCTTCGCCTTGGCCTGGCCGATGGCCTTGCTGCGGGTGTTGCGCAGGTTCTGCAGCTCCTGCGTGCGCACCTGGATGCGCTTGCGCTCGGATTCCAGCGCTTCCAGCCGCTCCACCGGCAGGTCGAAGCCGCGGGTTTCGCGCAGGCGCGCGGCGAGGCCGGCAAGGTCGGTGCGCAGCAGGACGGGATCGAGCATGGCGACGTCGAAAGCGGAAAAGGATCGCGATTATCGCGTGTCGGGCGACCGATTGCCCGAACCCTCATCCGCGCTGTGCCAGACTGCGGCCCTGCGTCGACGAGGAGGGCCGATGTCCACCATGCCACCGCAACCCGCTTCCCGCGCCAACGCGCGCGGCCTGGCCTGGCGCGGCCCCGCGCTGGTCGCAGGCGCGATCGCGATCGGCCTGCTGCTGTTCCTCCTGCTGTGGTGGCGCGACCGCCACGCCTCCGCCTTCTACCTGCCGCCGGTGGCGCCGCAGCCGGCCGCCGGCCGGGTCTACGAACCGCTGCCCGCCCCGCTGCCGGCCGGTGAAGCGGCCGGCAACGCCAGCGGCATGGGCCGCGAGGACACCGCCGCCGCCAACGCGCCGCACCCCCGCCCGCCCGAGCGCGTGCCCGCGCCGGAGCGCCCGCTCGCAGCGCCCCCTGGCGCCCCCGCGGCCGCGGCGGGCGCGGCCAGCACCCCGGTGCCGCTGGTCCACCCCGCCCCGCGCTATCCGGCCGAGGCCCTGCGCAACCAGGAGTCGGGGACGGTCCTGCTGCGGGTGCAGGTCGGCGCCGATGGCGTGCCCACGGCGGTGGAGGTGGCGCGCAGCAGCCGCTCGCGCAGCCTGGACCGGGCCGCCGCCGAGGCGGTCCGCCAATGGCGCTTCCGCCCCGCCCAGCGCGACGGCCAGCCGGTGCCCGGGACGGTGCAGGTGCCGGTGGGGTTCGACATCGGGGAATGAATGGGGTGGCCGCTCTCCCTCCCCGCCGGCGTTGGAGCGCACACAGGGATGGGGGAATGGCGATGAATCTGGCCCTTTACACGTCGACCGCCGGGCGCTGCGTGCTCGTGCCCGACTGCTTCCTGCCCTCGGCCGAGTCCGAACGCCGCTACGGTCCCCTGCGCCGCTGCGGGAGCCTGCACCTGGCCGAGCCCGTCGACGACGTGCTCTGGCAGCGGGTGCTGGCGGACCTGGAGCGACGCCCGTTCGCGGTGTTGCGCCGCAACGACGCCCGGCGGCTGCTCGGCGCGGTCGACGGCTGAGCCGGGCCGGAAAACGAAACGGGCGCCTTGCGGCGCCCGTTCGCGTTGCCTGCCGGCAGGTGTTGCTCAGGCGGCTTCCGGCTGCACGATCACCTTGACCGGCGCCTCGACGTCGGCGTGCAGGTGCACGACGACCTCGTACTCGCCGACGTGGCGCAGTGGGCCTTCGCCCATCACCACTTCCGACTTTTCGACCGGCATGCCGAGCTTGGTCAGCGCCTCGGCGATGTCGCGCGGGCCGACCGAGCCGTACAGCTTGCCCTCGGTGGAGGCGTTGGCGTAGATCGTGACCTCGGCGCCCTCGAGCTTGCCGCGGCGCGCCTCGGCCTCGCTCGCCAGGGCCTGCGCCTTGGCCTCGTACTCGGCGCGCTTGGCCTCGAACTCGGCCAGGTTGGCCGGGGTGGCCGGCACGGCCTTGCCCTGCGGCACGAGGAAGTTGCGGCCATAGCCCGGCTTGACGTTGACCTTGTCGCCGAGGTTGCCGAGGTTGGTCACCTTCTGCAGAAGGATCAGTTCCATGGTGTTGCTCCGTATTCGTTAGCGGCGCCCCTGGGGCACCGCAACGCGTGCTGTCCGAATGGACGGTTTGAAGGGCTTCGTGCGCCGAAGCGGCTGCCTCCGTGGACGCCCGCGGACCGCGGGCCTCCCGGAAGACGCGCTCAGGCGTTGTGGTTGTCGGTGTACGGGATCAGGGCCAGGAAGCGCGCGCGCTTGACGGCGGTCGCGAGCTGGCGCTGGTACTTCGACTTGGTGCCGGTGATGCGGCTCGGCACGATCTTGCCGGTCTCGGTCAGGTTCTGGCGCAGGGTGTTGAGATCCTTGTAATCGATCTCCTTGACGCCCTCGGCGGTGAACTTGCAGAACTTGCGGCGGCGGAAGAACTTGGACATGGCGGTGCTCCTAAACGAGGAAGGCCTCAGGCGGCTTCGGCGGAGTTGTCGGCGTCGGCGGCCGGGGCGGATTCGTCGTCGCGGCGGCGGCGCTCGCCACGCTCGGGCTTGTCGCCCTTCTCGTCCTTGTTCTTCATGATCAGCGACTGCTCGGTCACCGGCTCGTCGCGGCGGATCACGAGGTGGCGCAGGATCGCGTCGTTGAAGCGGAAGCCCTCGACCAGCTCGTTGAGCACGTCCTGGCTGGCCTCGACGTTCATCAGCACGTAGTGGGCCTTGACCAGGTTCTCGATCGGGTACGCCAGCTGCCGGCGACCCCAGTCCTCGAGGCGGTGGATGGTGCCGCCGCCGTTCTCGATCAGGCCCTTGTAGCGCTCGATCATGGCCGGGACCTGCTCGCTCTGGTCCGGGTGGACCAGGAACACGATTTCGTAATGACGCATGGTGGTTCCTCGTGGATGTGGCCGTTCCGCCGGGGCGGCGCGGCCTGACAGCCCCCCGACGAGGCCGTGGCGGCCTGCGCGGTGGGGCAAGGGACCCGTGGCCGGGGCCACGGGAGCCGGACATTATGGAGGAATCAATGGCTTAGGGGCAAGCCGGCGGCCGGGCGGCGCGCCATGCCAGCCAGCCGTGTCCAGGCCAGCCAGCCGCGGCCTGCGGGGGACGGCCGGCGCCCCCGGCGAAGCCCGGGGAGCGCGGCCGCGCCCCGGCCGCCCTATTTCGCCTGCGCGCCCGCCGCGGCCTTGCGCGCGGCGATCCAGGCGTCGATGTGCGCCTCCAGCACCGACAGCGGCACCGAGCCGGTCTCCAGCACCGCATCGTTGTAGGCGCGCAGGTCGAACGCGGGGCCCAGCTCGCGCGCGGCCTTGTCGCGCAGCTCCGAGATCTTCAGCTGCCCGATCTTGTAGGCCAGGGCCTGGCCCGGCCAGTCGATGTAGCGGTCGATCTCGTTGACCACGTCCTGGCGGGTCTTGGGCGAATTGGCCATGAAGTAGTCGATCGCCTGCTCGCGGGTCCAGCCCTGGGCGTGCATGCCGGTGTCGACCACCAGCCGCACCGCGCGCCACATGTCGTAGGCGAGCTGGCCCATGCGGTCGTAGGGATCGTCGTACAGGCCCATGTCGTAGCCCAGGCGCTCGGCGTACAGGCCCCAGCCCTCGCTGTAGGCGACGAAGTACGCGGTGCGGCGGAACATCGGCGCTTCCGGCAGCTCCAGCTGGCGCGCGAACTGGAAGTGGTGGCCCGGGACCGACTCGTGCAGGGTCAGCGGGATCATCTCCCAGGTCGGCCGCGTCTCCGGCTTGTACAGGTTCACGTAGTAGAAGCCCGCGCGCGAGCCGTCGCTGGCGCCCGGCTGGTAGTAGGCGGTGGTGGTGTCGGGCGCGATGTTGTCCGGGATCGGGCGCACGCCGTAGGGCAGGCGCGGGATGACGTGGAAGACCTTCACCAGCTCCGGGTCGATCCGCTTGGCCACCGACTGGTAGCGCTCCAGCAGCGCGGCCGGCGTCTTCTCGAAGAAGCGCGGGTCGGTGCGCAGCCAGGTGAAGAACTCCGCCAGCGAGCCCTTGAAGCCGACCTCGTCCTTGACCTTCTCCATTTCGGCGTGGATGCGCGCGACCTCCTTCAGCCCGATCGCATGGATCTGCGCCGGCGCCAGATCGGTGGTCGTGTAGTACCCCGCGAGGTAGGCGTAGTAGGCCTGGCCGTCCGGCAGCGCGGTGACGGCGATGCTGTCGCGCGTCTTCGGCAGGTACTCCTCGTCGAAGTAGGCCTGCAGGGTGCGGTACGCCGGCACCACCCGCTCGCGGATCACCCGCGCGGCCTCGGCGCGCAGCGCGGCGCGGTCGCTTTCGGCGATGGCGTCCGGGAAGCGGTTGAACGGCCGGTAGAACGGGCTCTTCGCCGGGTCGTCGACGACCTGCGCGGCGATCTGCGCCGGCACCCGCTGCATCAGCACCTTCGGCGGCACGTTGCCGGTCTTCGCGCCCTCCCTGAGCAGCACGATGGTCTGCGCGACCTGTTCCGGCAGCGCGGCCATGCGCGCCAGCCAGTCACGATAGTCCTTGATGGTGGCGAAGGGCGCGATCTCGGCCAGGCCATCGGCGGTCTGGATGCCGCCCTGGTGGCTGACCGGCTGCAGCCAGGCGTGGAAGCGCTGCGCGGCGATCGCGTGCTCGAGCTGCCAGGCGAAGGTGTCGTAATCGAGGCGGTCGGCTTCGGACAGCGCGCTGCGGTCGATCGCGTGCAGCCGGTCCAGCGCCGCGCGGTCCTCGGCCTGGCGGCGGGCGATCGCGGCGAGGCTGTTGTCGGTCCAGCGGTCGTTGTAACGGGTGTCGCCCTCGGCGGTGGCGGTTTCCGGGTGCTCGCGCAGGGTGCGCTCCCACTCGTCGGCGAACAGCGCGTGCAGCGCCGCGGCCGGCGCCGGCGCCTGCGCGCGCGCGGGCAGCGCGGTGCAGGCCAGGGCCGCGAGCGCGGCGAAGGCAAGCGAGCGGAACATGGACATCGGCTTTCCCCCGGATGAAGTCGCCGGAGTCTAGCGCCCGGCCCGGGCGCCCCACCCTGCCGAAGGTTGGGCGGTGCTCAGGCGGCCTTGCCGGCGTCGGTGGTGAAGCTCTCGCCGCAGCCGCATTCGGCGGCGACGTTGGGGTTGCGGAACACGAACTGTTCGTTGAGCCCCTGCTTGAGGAAATCGATCTCGGTGCCGTCGACCAGCGGCAGGCTGTCGGCATCCACGTAGATGCGCACGCCGTCCTGCTCGAACACACGGTCGCCGGCCTTCTGCTCGGAGGCCAGGTCGACCGCGTAGCCCCAGCCCGAACAGCCGCTGCGGCGCACGCCCAGGCGCAGGCCGAGCGCGCCGGGGGTGCCGGCGATGTAGCCGCGGACGCGGTCGAGGGCGGCGGGGGCGAGCGAGACGGCCATGCGGGACTCCTGCGGCGAGGGTCGTGATTTTACCGGCGCGCGCCGGCGCCGGGGCGCACGGTACACTGCGCCGTTCAGGAGATGGCTCCGGCGAGGCGAGGATTCAAGGCATGACGGTGGTGAGCGTCGAACACGCGCTCGCGGGCAAGTTGCCCGCCGGCGGCGAAGTCACGGTCCGCGGCTGGGTGCGCACCCGGCGCGATTCCAAGGCCGGGCTGAGCTTCGTCAACGTGAGCGACGGC
>JBQCFN010000063.1:0-23503 GCA_051959035.1 Lysobacteraceae bacterium
CACGATGCCGTAGGTGAGACCCCAGCGGATCGCGGGCAACGTGATCCGGCGGAACGTCGCCCACCCACCGGCGCCGAGCGTGGCCGCGGCCTCCTCCTGCTCGGTGCCGATCTCGTGCAGCACCGGTTCGACCTCGCGGACCACGAACGGCAGCGTCACGAACAACGTGGCCAGCACCATGCCCGGCAGCCCGAAGATGACCTTGATCCCCAGGTGCTCCACGCCACCGAACCAGCCACCCGCCCCCCAGAGCAGGATCAGCGACACCCCGACGACGATCGGTGACACCGCGAAGGGCAGGTCGACGACGGCCTGCACCAGACCGCGGCCGCGGAACCGTCCGCGCACCAGGGCGAGCGCCGTCACCACGCCGAAGACGACGTCGAGCGGGACGACGATCGCCACGCTGAGCAGCGACAGGTCGAGGGCCGCGATGGCGGCCGGGGTCGTGACCGAGGCCCAGAACGCGCCGAAGCCGTTCGCGAAGGTGCTGTACAGGATCACGACCACGGGCACGACCAGGAGCACCAGGAGGTAGCCGAGGGCGACCGCCCGCAGGGCCAGGCGCGCAGTGCGGCTCGGGCCGGTCGGCGTGAGGGCGCTCACCGCGCCCGCTCCTGCCGGCGCTGGCCGCGGGCCGCGAGCAGCCGCAGCACGAAGAGCGTGACGAAGGCGACCGACAGCAGCGTCACCGGCACCACGTGCCAGGCGAGTAGCGGCAGGGTCGCCGGCGACAGGCGCGGGAGTACCCGCAGCCGCGCGTGCATGGCGAAGCCGCCGGTCAGCGCGAGCAGGCCGAGCTTGAGCATCACCAGTCGCGAGACCGGCTGGCGCCAGTCCAGCCAGGCGCCGACATCGGGTTGCAGGTGGTGCGCCAGCCACAGCCCGGTCAGCACCTGCAGCGCGAGCGCGGGCATGCCGATGCGTTCGTAGGCCGATTCGAAGGCCAGCAGCCCGTCGATGCGGCGTGCGCGCCGCGCGCGCGGCAGCAGCGTGGTGGCGAGCACGAGGTGGCCGCCCGTCCACACGGTCGCGCCCAGCAGGTGCAGCAGCAGCACGAATCCCGCCATCGTTCCCCGGTGTCCCCGCCCGGCGCGCTCACTGCAGGCGCGGATGGTCCTCGTCGAGCACGCCGCAGCGGACCAGCACGTCGCACATGCGCTCGTGCACCTCGTCCTGGTGCGGCGGCGGCGTCCACGCCATCACGAACTCGTACTGGCGGTTGGCGGCCTCGCGCAGCGCCACCCCATCCAGGCGCCCGGCCAGCTCGCGGATCGCGGGCTCGAAATCGACCAACAGCGAGTGCAGCGCGGACGGCAGCATGGCCCGGAGTCTAGCCCCGCCGGCACCGGCCCGCACCGCTTGACGCGCGGCGGCTGCCGTGCGCGGCTAGGCGCGCGACAGGTGGGCGATCGCGGCGGTGGCCGCCTCGCGGTCGTTGTCGTCGAACGGCGTGACCTGCAGCGACGCGATCGTGCCGGGGTCGAGGCAGCGCACGTTCACGTCGATGCCGTCGGGATGGCTGCGCGGCACGTAGAAGGCCTTGATGCCGCAATGGCGGCAGAAGCGGTGGCGCGCCGCGCCGGTGTTGAAGGTGTAGTCCGACAGCGCGTCGGCGCCGGCCAGCAGGCGGAACCGCGCCGCCGGCACGATCAGGTGCAGGAACCCGGTCATCCGGCAGATCGAGCAGTTGCAGTCCAGCGCCTCGATGTCCGCCGGCGCTTCCACCTCGAAGCGCACGCGGCCGCAGTGGCAGCCGCCGCGATGCACGACCGGCTCAGCCATGGCCGTGGCCGCCGTGGCCGCGGCCATCGCCGTGGCTGTTGCCGTGGCCGTGGCCGTCATCCTTGCCGGGCTCCCTGCCCTCGCCGTGGCCCGTGCCGTGTTCCCGGCCATCTGCCGGCCGCCCGCGGGCGGGTGCGGCGCGCTCGCGGGATCCAGCCACGCCGCGTCCGGGGAAATCCGCCGCCAGCGAGGCATCCAGCGCGATCGGCCGGCCCCAGCGGTCGAAGCTCGGCACCAGGCCGCGCTTGAGCCGGTGGAACGCCGGCGAGCCGGGCGCGATCCCCAGCCGCTGCGCGATCGCGCCCCAGCCCTGCGCATGGTCGCGCTCCCACAGGCCGGCGACGTAGCGGCACGGGCGGCCGGACAGCTGCGCCAGCGCGCAGGCGAAGTAGATGTCGCCCGGCGCCCACTGCCGTTGCAGCAGCTCGCCGACCAAGTCGCGCGGGGCGCCCTGGTAGCGCGCCAGCTCGTCGATGAAGGGATCGCGGTAGCGCAGGCCGTAGTGGTTGATGTCCGCGAGCTGCGCATCGACCCAGGCGTCGCCGCTGCGCGGGTTCCAGGCGATCGCGAAATCCTGCGCGCAGACGCCGCCGATCGCCGCGGCGAGCGCGACGGCGAGCAGGAGGCGGACAGGGAAACGTGGCATCGGGACTCCGGGGAAACGGTTGCGATGGCGTCAGGGCGTGCTGCCTGCGACCGGCACCAGCAGGTCGTCTTCGGCACCGTCGCCGAGCGGCGCGCCGTGCGCGTCGCGCGGCTGCAGCCGGCCGTCGGGCAACAGCATGTACCAGCGCCGGCTGCCGCGGTCGCCGCGCAGGCGCAGCACCGCCTCGTCGCGCTGCCAGCGGCCGTGCTCGGCGAAACGCGACTGCGCGCCTTCGGCGGCGTACACCTCGGTGAGGTCGTAGTCGCGCCCGCGCGGGCCTTCGTGCAGGACCAGGCGGGTGGCGATGCCGTCGCAGTCGGCGCAGCCGCGCTGGCCCTGCCATTCGATCGAACCGCCCGGCCCGGCCGCCGCCGGTAGTGCGCCTGGCGTAGCCGGCGCCGGCGCGCGGCCACAACCGGCCAGCGCGGCCAGGCCCAGCACCGGCAGCAGGCCGCGCATTGCCTGCGCTCAGCGCGCCTCGAGGGTGAACTTGCCGAAGGCGACGCCGACGTCCCAGCCCTCGCCCTTGCCGGACAGCGCCAGCGAGACCTCGCCCTTGGTCATGGCCTGGGCCTTGGTGGACTTCACCGCGCCGGCATGCGCCTCGGCGGCGGCATAGCTGCCGAGCACGTCGCGGATGTCGTGCACGCCGGCGAATTCGCCGTGGCCGTTGGTGATGCGCGACTTGCCGAAGCTCAGCCCGCCGCCCTTGGCGCTGATGCGCACGGCCATGCGCTGGCCGTTGCTGCAGTGGACGGTGCCTTCGCCGGACGCGGTGCGATAGAACACCGACCAGCCGGACAGGCTGTAATCGAGCTTGCAGGTGATGGTGCCGGCGACGCCGGGCGCGGACACGAGCGCGAGCGCGGCGGCGAGCAGGACGGGGAACGATCGGTTCATGGCGGTGCGCTCCGGGTGGATCGCCATAGCCTACCGCGCAGGCGCGAAGGACGACGGCGCCGTTGGGTCGGCGCCGTCGCAGGCCGGACGTCAGCGGTGGTGGTGGTCGCGGTCCCAGCCGCCATGGTCGCGGCCGTGGTGGTCGTCGCGGTCGCGGCCGTGGTGGTCCCAGTAGCCGTAGGCATGGCCGCGCGGCACCGGGCGGTACACCACCGGCGGCGGCGCGTAGTACACGACCCGCGGGCGGGTGGTGTACACGGTGCGCGGCACCATCCGGTAGTAGACCGGGCGGCCGTAGCGGTCGTGCTCGACCACCAGCCGGTCGGCCGGGCCGTAATGGCCATAGCGGTAGTACGGGACGCCGCCGTTCACGACGACGTCGGCGATGTCGACGATCACGCGGGTCAGTGCCAGCGCGTCGTTCTGCGCGTGCGCGGGCAGCGGGGCCAGCGCCGCCACGCCGAGGCCGGCGGCGAGCGCGACGGGTGCGAACCAGCGGAGCGGTGTTGCCATGGAAGCTCTCCTTCGTCCGCGCGGGTGCGGACGACGACACCATGCGCGCATCGCGGTGAACGGTTTTCTAACTGCCGCTTCGCGCCGCCGCAACGTGCAGCGCCCGTTCGGCCAGCGCGCGCACCGCCGCCGGCAGCGCCGCCGGCGCGTCCACCCGCTGCCAGCGCGCGGGGTCGGCCGGCTCGGCGGCGTCGGCCTCGTGCACCCAGGTCACGTGGTAGGGCATGTGCACCGCCCAGCCGCCGAGCGCCAGCACCGGCACCACGTCCGAGCGCAGCGAATTGCCGACCATCAGGAACTGCGACGGCGCCAGCCCGAATTCCCCGAGCACCCGCGCATAGGTCGCCGGGTCCTTCTCGCTGACGATCTCGATGCGGTGGAAGAGGTCCGCCAGCCCGGACGCGCGCACCTTGGCTTCCTGGTGGAACAGGTCGCCCTTGGTGACCAGCACCACCGCGTGCTCGCGCGCGATCGCCTCGACCGCGGCGCGGATGCCGGGCAGCAGCTCGACCGGATGCTGCAGCAGCGACTTGCCGATCTCGACGATGCGATGCAGCTCGGCCGCGGCGATGCGGCCCCCCGTGATGGCGTAGGCGGCCTCCAGCATGGACAGGGTCATGCCCTTGGCGCCGTAGCCGAACAGGGCGAGGTTGCGCTTCTCCACGGCATACAGCCGCGCGTGCACGTCGTCGAGGTCGACGTGGCGCGCGAGCAGCGTTTCGAACTCCCGCTGCGCGGCGCGGTAGTAGTCCTCGCTGCGCCACAGGGTGTCGTCGCCGTCGAAGCCGACGAGGCGGATGCCGGGAGCGGGAGCAGGCGCGCGCATCGGCCGAGTGTATCGGGCCGTGCGCGCCGCCCACGACAACAGGCGGCCGGAGCCGCCTGTCGTCGAAGCATCGTGCATCGTGTGGCGGCACGCGCCGCCGGGCTTACTTGCCCTGGGTCTTGAGGTAGGCGCGGTACTCGTCGGCGGTCAGCGAGCCGTCCTTGTCGGCGTCGGCCGAGTCGAACACGTTGGCGAGGCTGTCCAGCGCGCCCGCCTCGCTCCGGCTCAGGTTGCCGTTGTGGTCGGTGTCGAGGTCGGACCAGCTGACGTGCCGGGCGGAGGAGGAATCCATCGCCGCCGAGGCCGGGGAGGCCGGAGTCGCGGGCGTGGCCGGGGTGGCGCCGGTGGCGTCAGTGCCGGTCTCCGGCGGCGTGGCGGGCGTCGCCGGGGTGGCGGGCGTGGCCGGGGTCGCCTGGTCCGCGTCGGTGGTCGACTGGGCGAAGGCGAGCGGCGACGCGAAGGCGCCGCACAGCAGGACGGCGGTGAGGGCGCGGGACAGGGAAGTACGCTGCTTCATGGGACGAGGCTCCGGATGGGGGAATGGGCGCGGCACGCACGTCGAGTACCGTGCTGCGGGCGCCGGGACAAGGTGCGCGCGCCTGCATGAACGTCCACGCGGGGCCGCGTCCGGGCCACCACGCAGGCTTAACCACAGCCGCATGCAAACCCGCTAGGCGGGCGGTGAAGGCGACGTCAATCCGCAGGCGGGACGGGCAGTTGCGACGCCCTCGGCTGGCCGCGCCGCACTGAACGCAACACAACCTTCACCGCCAGGCGTCCTGCTCGCTGCGCGCCGCCACGCGCACGCCTCCGGCGTCGACTTCCACCGCGACGGCGATCGGCCGGCAGCACACCGGGCAGTCCTCGACGTAGTCCTGGCCGCCGGCGGAGTCGTCGACGAGCAGCGCGATGCGCTCCCCGCAGTAGGGGCAGTGCAGCGTGCGTTCGACGAGGCCGGGCATGGCATGCGCGCGCGGGCGCGCCGGCTGGCGCGCCCGCGTGCCGGACGATGGATGCGTGCGGTCAGGGCGTGGAGGTCGGCGTGCTCTGGTCGCGCAGGCCCTTGTGGAATTCCTTCTGGCTCACGTAGCCGTCGCCGTTCCGGTCCAGGCTCTTGAAGCGGCCCATGAAGTTCGCGCTCGCGCCGGCCTCGGCGCTGCTGATGCGGCCGTCGTGGTCGGTGTCGAGGGTGCCGAAGCTGTCGGCGGACATGCCGGCGCCGGCCTGGGTGTTCGCGCTGCTGGCCTGCCCCGACTGCCAGCCGTTGGCGTCGGTCTGGCCCTGCTGCGACATGCTGCTGGCGTTGCTGCCGGTGTCCTGCGCGCTGGTGTCCTGCTGGCCCTGGGTGGATTGCGTGCCCTGGGTCTCCTGTCCGGAAGTGCTCTGCGCGAAGGCGGGCAGCGCCAGCGCGGCGCCGAGGGCCAGGGTGAGCAGGCGGGGGGCGATCGTGTGCATGGAATCCTCCTGGTGGCGTGTCGGAAAGTCCGGGTGGACCCGGAACGCGCCACGTTGCGCCCGACGACCTTCAGGCGCGGTGGAAGCGGCCGTAGGCCCGCGCGGTCAGGTGCGCAGGCGCGCATCGACCGCCATCGGCCGCAACGCCACCAGCTCCAGCGCGGCGAAGCCCGGGTGTTCCGGGTTGAGCAGCAGGTTGCACTCGTCCATGCACACCGCGCTGGGCACGCGCAGCCCGAGCGAGCGCTTCGAACGCAACCAGTCGTCGCCCACCTGCCGCACTTCGTTGCGGTACGGCAACGTGCACCAGGTCGACGGTTCGTTGGCTTCGTCGATCACCGACTCGGCGGGAATCGCGCCCACCGCCATCAGCAGCCCGTCGGGCGTGCGGCCTTCCAGGTGCACCAGGTATTCGAGCAGCGCCGCGGCCGGCGACAGCGACGCGTACACGCAGGGCAGCCCCGGGTGGCTCCAGCGGCCGCCGCTGGTGTTCGGCGCGAACGGCTGCGCCGCATCGTGCGCGGACACCACCCGGTAGACGCGCAGCTGGCCACTGGCGGTGGGGGAGACGTATTGCGAGGACGGCGTCGCCGCGATCGGCGTGGTCATCGACGGCGGATCGCTCGCGGGAAAGGTGTCCTGGAGCGCCTTGTCGAGATCGCGCGATTCGACCTGCGGTGTGGGCGTGTGCATGGACGGAGGCTCCGCTCGCTGCGATGGCGCGAGCGTGCGACCGGCGGCGTGGTGCATGCGTGAGCGCGGCGGCGCATTCATCGCGGCGCCCGCCGCCTGCATCGGGCGCTGACATCCCGCCCCGTAGGCTGTGCGGATCGCGAACGTATCGCAGGAGATCCCCATGGCCACCGCGCAACCGCACGCGCCGCAGCCCCGCCATTCCGCGCACACCGAGTCGCAGGACGCGTACTGGCGCGCGCACCACCACGAGCAGGCCTACGCGCGCGACGGCCGTCCGTACGAGCACTACGCGGCGGCCTACCGCACCGGCATCGAAGGCGCCGGGCACGACGGTGGCTTCGCCGAACACGAGCAGCGCCTGCGCAGCAACTACGAGACGCGCCCCGGCGCGCACCTGCTGGGCTGGGACCAGGGCGCCGCCCTCGCCTGCCGCGCGGCGTGGGACCGCGCGCGCGCCCGGGAGCAGGGCGACCTCGGCCGGCCGGGCTGAGTCCGACCGCCCTGCCGCCACCGGCGGACCACGACCGGCCCGGCCGAACCCCGAACGGAGGACACATGGGCAACGACATCCACGCCCGCCACCAGGCGCAAAGCGGCCGCCGGCATCCGCCGTCCGGTCGCGACGACGACGACACCACCCACGCGCTGCAGGCGGGCCGCGACGGCACGACGCCGCGCAAATCCGCGCACCGGAAGGAGGCGTCCACCCGCGACGCGGGCAGCGACGATCGCCGCAGCGGCAGCGAGAGCGGCAAGCCGCGACGCTGATGCCGCGACGCCGCCGCTCGCTGCAACCCTTCCACTGGAGCACTCCGATGGCCACGATGAACCAGGGCGACGACATGCGCGATCCGCGCAACCAGCCCGACGGCCGCCACGACCAAGACCGCCACGGCCGCAAGCAGGACACGGGCCGCAACGCGCCCGACCGCAAGGCGGCCGACCGCGACGGCACGCGCGACGTGCCGGGCGGCCCGGCGCACGGTGGCGGCAGCGGCGGCGACCGCGCGGGCCGCCTCGGCTGAGGGGCCCGGCAGCCGGGGCGGGTTACTTCGCCGCGCCCAGGAAGTCGGTCTTGCCCAGCGCCACGCCCGCCTCGCGCAGCAGCGCATAGGCGATCGCCGCGTGGAAATACAGGTTCGGCAGCACGAAGCCGAGCAGGTAGGACTGGCCGTCGAACTTCAGCTCGCCGTTGTTGCGGGTCATGAACGACACCGGGCGGTCCTCGCTGCCGTCGATCTGCTCGGCGCGGAAGCCCTTCAGCACCTCGATCGCGCGATCGAGGCGCGCGTACAGCCCGGCGAAGTCGCTTTCGTCGTCGGGGAAGGGCACCGGCTCGACGCCGGCCAGGCGCGCGGCGCCGTTCTTGCACATGTCGGTGGCGATCTGCACCTGCCGCAGCAGCGGGAGCATGTCGGGGAACAGCCGCGCCTGCAGCAGCACCTCGGGCGCGATGCCGCGTTCGGCGGCGTGCGCCTCGCCCTTCCGCAGCACGTGCCGGAGGTTGCCGAGCGCGCGGACGAACACCGGGATCGACGCCTGGTACATGGACAGCGACATGGGCAGCAGCTCCGTGAAGTCGGGAGCGCGCATGCTACGACGGCGCCCCGCCACCGGGGAGCGCACCCGTGCACGGCGCGGCGGAGCCGTCCCGCCGGCCCCGCCGCGGGCGGGCATGGAAGGGTGACGCGCTCGTCACGCGACGTGCACACCCATCGGCCATGCTGGCCGCGTCCCGATCGCAGGAAGGCACGCCTTGAGCGAAACCCGAACGCTGCCCCCCGACCTCCAGGCCGAACTCGACGCCCTCGAGCAGGACATGCCCCAGCTGCAAGTGCGCCACCTCGGCGGGCTGTTCGCCTTCGCCAATGCCTGGGCCGAGCGCCACGACGCGCTGCTCGAACGTACGCCGCAGGCGCAGCGCGACGAGGTGCAGGCGCGGCTGCGCCGCATCGGCATCCGCTGGGGGCTGGCGCCGGGCGCCCGGGTCACCCTGCAGTTCCCCGCCCTGCCACCGCAGCGCAAGGCCGGCTGAGGCGCGCCCGGCTCAGGATCCCCTGCCCGCCTGCCGCAACGCGCTGCGGTAGCGCGCGTACAGCGCCTGCACCTTGTCGACGTAGGCCTGGGTCTCCGCGTACGGCGGCACGCCGCGGTAACGCGCGACCGCGCCCGGCCCGGCGTTGTAGGCGGCGGCGACCAGCGCGAGGTCGCCGTGGTAGCGGCGCGAAAGCGCGCGCAGGTGGCGGGCGGCCGCGTCGATCGACTGCCCGGGCGAGAACGGATCCGCGACACCGTAGGCGCGCGCCACGTCCGGCATCAGCTGCATCAGGCCCTGCGCGCCCTTGGGCGAACGCGCGGCCGGATCGAAGCCGCTTTCGGCGTGCGCGATCGCGCGCAGCCACGCGTCCTCGACGCCGCTGCGCCGCGCGGCCGCGCGGAACTGCGCCGCGTAGGCGTCCAGCCGCGGCTTGCCGACGCGGCCGAGCCCGTCATGCGCCGGCGAATCGGCAGGCGCCTTCAGCGACACCACCGACCACACTTCGCTCCAGCCGGGCAACGCGCGGGTGCTGTAGGCCACCGCGTGGCCCATCCGCTTCTGGTACAGCGGGCCGCGCACCGGGCCGAGGCTGCCCCAGAAGTTCGGCTCGCGGCGGTTCGCATGGGCCTGCTTCGCCACGCAGCGCGACCCCGGTTCGGGCACGGTGGCCAGGCTCAGCGTGCCGTCGCGCAGGCATTCGTACACCGTGCGCGCGCCCGCCGGCGGCGACGCCGCGAGGAGCAGCAGGCCGGCGGCGGCGAGGGCGGACAGGCGCATCGCCGCGGATTGGAGCCCGCGAGGCGGCAGCGCCTCGTGAAGGCCTCGCGGTCCCCACACCGGCGATGTGCACGCGCGCGACGCGCTGGAGGAGCGACCCCGGTCGCAACCGTGGGCATTGGGTCGCGGCTGGCGTCGCCCTGCCCCCCACCCACCCTGCCGGACGCGCCTGGTTCGGCTCATCGACGCACGCCCTTCGGGGCGCATCGCTGCGGGCCTCCGCGCGGGGCAGCGGCACGCGCCGCTGGCGCGTCGATGGAGCACCGGCCGCTGCATGCCGCTCCTGCCGCTCCTGCACCGACCCCTGCTAAGGGCGGCGTCGCCCCGTCACGACATCGCGTTCGCCGGCGGCGGCGGATCGCCGGGCAGCGGGATGAACTCGCCGTCGTCGAGGTCGGGCAGCTTCATCCGGCCGGCGCGCCAGTCGGCCTTGGCCTGCTCGATGCGCTCGCGCGAGGAGGAGACGAAGTTCCATTCGATGAAGCGCGGGCCCAGCGGCGCGCCGCCGAGCACCATCAGCAGTGTCGGCGCCAGCGCGACGAGGTGCGCCGGGCCCGGCCGGAACACCAGCATCCGGCCCGGCGCATGGCGCACGCCGTCCACCTCGACCTCGCCCCCGACCACGTACACCGCGCGCTCGGCGTGCTCGTCCGGCAACGGCAGGCGCGCGCCGGCCTCGAGCGCGACGTGCAGGTAGCACAGCGGCGAGCGCGTGCGCACCGGCGCGGCGATGCCGTAGGCGTTGCCCGCCACCAGCCGCGCGCGCACGCCGGGTCCGTCGATGGATGGCAGCGCGTCGGCGTCATAGTGGTCGAAGGCCGGCGCGCACTCCTCGTCCGCCTCCGGCAGCGCCACCCACGCCTGGATGCCGTGCATCGGACCGCCTTCGGCGCGCGCGCGTTCGAAGCGCTCGGAATGGGTGATGCCGCTTCCTGCGGTCATCCAGTTGAGCTCGCCCGGGCGGATCGGCTGCTCGGAGCCGACGCTGTCGCGGTGCATGATCTCGCCTTCGAACAGGTAGGTGACCGTGGCCAGGCCGATGTGCGGATGCGGGCGCACGTCGACGGTGTTGGGGATGCCGCGCGGGAAGTCCACCGGCCCCATGTGGTCGAAGAACACGAACGGGCCGACCATGCGCTGGTGCGCCACCGGCAGCACGCGGCCGACCTCGAAGCCGCCGAGGTCGCGGCGGCGCTGTTCGATCACCAGGTCCAGCATGGGCGTTGCTCCGGCGGCTCGGGACGCCAAGCCTACGCCCGCGCGCCGGCCGGCGGCGGCCCACCGGCGGAACGCCGCGTGCCGGGCGCGGCGGCGAAAAAAAAACCGCGCCCCGGAGGGCGCGGCGAGGATCCCGCGTGCTGCGCTCACGGATGCGGCGGCGGCGTGCCGGTGTCGGTCGGCGTGGTCGGCGTGTTGTCGGTCGGATTGGTGGTGGTGTTGTCGGCCGGCGGCGTGGTCGTCGTCGTGGTGTCGGTGGTGGTCGTGGTGCTGTCGGTGGTGGTCTGCGCGGTCGCCGGCGATTCCGCGCTGGTGGTGCTGGTGGTGCTTTCCTCGGTGGTCTTGCAGGCGGCGAGCGACAGCGCGCCGGCCACGGCGAGGGCGATGATGCTGGTGCGGATCACGTTCATCGGAAAAGCCTCTCTCTGGTATGGCAGGACCCCTGCGCCGCGCAGCCTGCGCCGCCGCGCATGAACGCCACGTCCGTGCCGGAAGCGGCCGTGACGCGGCCTTGACCCATGGGAAGGCGAATCGCGCCAGCGCGCGTGCCGGTCACTTCCTGCGCGAGACGAGGGTCAGGCCGATCAGCCGCGACACCACCGCGGCGATGTAGCCGACGCCGGCGAACTGCTCGAGCATCACCAGCACCCGCGCCGGCGCGCGCACCGGGATGATGTCGCCGGCGCCGGTGGCCGAGAGGTTGGTGAAGCTCAGGAACAGCAGCTCCACCCAGGTGCGCGTGCGCTGCGGCTGCAGGCCGGTGAAGCTGTCGGGCATCCACGCCTGGCAGACGAAGTAGGCGTAGGCGAAGCCCCACGCCAGCAGGGTGAAGGTCGCGCCGGCGGCGAACAGGTCGTCGGCGCTGACGTGCGGATCGCGCAGCATGTAATGGATCAGGCTGCCAGCGGCGTAGAAGTACAGCAGCGCCTCCAGCGACGCCGACCACGGCAGCACGGCCGGCAGGCCGAAGCCCACGCCGAGCGCGGTCAGGCCGATCGCGGGCACCGCCAGCAGCCATGCGATGCCACTGCCGGAGGGGCTGCGGTTGACCACCCACACCGCCAGCGGGATCACCACCAGCGCGATCGCGCCGAACAGCAGCCGGCCGCCCTGGGTGTTGTCGATCGCCGGGTACAGCAGCAGGCTGAGCAGCTGCGCCGCAAGCAGGAAGGCCGACGGATGCCGTCGGGCCAGCACGGTCCACGGATGCCGGAGCAGGGCGCGCATCGGCGCAGCCTACGCGGCGCGGCCGCGTGCGCGGATGAATACGGCGTGTGGCATCAGCCCCGCCGCGGCGCCCACGCCAGCAACACCGCGCCGGCGGCGACCAGCGCGATCCCGGCCCATTCGCGCCCGCTCGGCCGCTCGCCGAGGAAGGCGAACGCGAACACCGCCACCAGCACCACGCTCAGCTTGTCCACCGGCGCCACCTGCGAGGCATGGCCGATCTGCAGCGCACGGAAGTAGCACACCCACGAGGCCCCGGTCGCCAGTGCCGACAGCACCAGGAACAGCACCGTGCGCCCGGGCAGCGCGCGCGGATCGCTCCACTTGCCGGTCCAGGCGACAAAGGCGCCGAGCACGAACACGATCACCACGGTGCGGAACAGGGTGGCGAAGTCGGAGTCGACGCCCTGGATGCCGAGCTTGGCGAAGACCGCGGTCAGCGCGGCGAAGCAGGCCGACAGCAGGGCCCAGGCGAACCAGGTGGGGAAGGGCGTGGTCATGCGCAGGCCTCCGACGGGCGCGGGATCGCCGGCCCGCGCAGGGTAGCCGGAGCGCGCGCGATGGGCACGCCACGCCCGGGCCGGGCGCCGGCGCGCCGAGGCAGCCGGCCCGGCGGCTTGCGCCGCGCGCGCACCGGCCGCCCAATACGGCCATGGCCTCCGGCTTCGTCAACGCCATCGACTACCTCGGCACCTTCGCCTTCGCGATCAGCGGCGCGACCACCGGCGTGCGCAAGGGCCTGGACCTGTTCGGCGTGCTGGTGCTGTCCTTCGCGGCGGCGACCGCCGGCGGCATCGTCCGCGACACCCTGCTCGGCGCCACGCCGCCGGTCGCGCTGGTGGATCCGCGCTACCTCGCGATCAGTGCGCTCGCCGGCCTGGCCACCTTCTTCCGCTACGAGGCGATCGAACGCCTGCGCAACCCGGTGCAGCTGTCCGACGCGGTCGGGCTCGGGCTGTTCGCGGTGCTCGGCGCGGCGAAGGCGCTGGAGCACGGCGTCGGCCCGGTCGGCGCGCTCCTGCTCGGCGTCCTCACCGGTGTCGGCGGCGGCGTGGTGCGCGACCTGCTGGTGGTGCAGGTGCCCGGCGTGCTGCAGCGCGAGCTGTACGCGGTGGCCGCGCTGCTGGGCGCGGCGGTGGTCGTCGCCGGCCACGCGCTCGGCCTGTCGCCGGCGCCGGTGGCGGTGGCGGGCGCGACCGCCTGCTTCGGCCTGCGCCTGCTCGCGATCCGCTTCGGCTGGCAGCTGCCGGTGGCGCGTTCGCGCAAGTGACGGCGACCTTGCCGCCCGCGCTCAGGCGCGCGACCCGCGGCTCTTCGGCACCGCGTGCATCCGGTGATACGTGATCGCCTCGCGCAGAAGACGCGTGAACGCCGCCTCGTCGAGGCGGGCGCCCTCGCGCAGGTCGATCGCCCGCCACTGGTTGCCGGTGAGGCCGGCGTTGAACAGGCCATCGGGATCGGCCAGGCGCGCGCCTTGGAGGAAGGTGACCTTGACCTTGTCCTTGTGCGCATTGGCCAGCACCCGCATGCCGTCGCACGACCACACCGGCGTGCCCATCCACTTCCAGTCCTCGACCACGGCCGGATCGGCCGCGCGCACCAGCGCGCGGATCCGTGCCAGGCGCTCGCCGCGCCAGTCGCCGAGCGCGGCGATCCGGCGGTCGATGCGCGCGGCCGCGCTGTCCTGCGCCTGCGCGACGCGCCTGCGCGGCGCGGGCGCGGCAGGCCGGGCCGCGGTCCGCGGCGCCGCCCGCCTGGTCGCCTTCTTCGCCACCTTGCCGGTCGCCATGCCTGCCTCCGTCAGCCGTTGCGCGCCTGCAGCATCTTCCAGCCGTTGCCGGACGGATCGCGGAAACTGGCGTCGACGTTGCCGTAGCGCTCGATCGGCTCCTGGGTGAACTCCACGCCCGCCGCGCGCAGGCGTTCGTACGCGGCGCGGCAGTCGTCCACTTCCAGGACCAGCGGCGGCATCGCGCCCTTGGCCACGCATTCGCGCAGCAGCTGCGCGGTCGCCGCGTCCACCGTCGGCGGCTGCGGCACGAACAGGCCGAGCTGGAACGACGGCTGCGCCGGGTGCTGCACCGTCAGCCAGCGGTAGTCGCCGTTGCGCGCATCGGTGTGCACGCGGAAGCCGAGCTTGCCGGCGTAGAACGCCAGCGCCTCGTCCTGGTCGCGCACGTACAGCCCCACCACGCCGACGCCTTCACTCATGGTTCGTCCTCCATCCGGGAGGCGCCATTCTGGCCGCCGGCCGCCTGCCGGCGCTTCTCCGAAACTGCCGTGGTGAGGCCGGGCCGCAGCGCCGCGCTGACGTAGCAGGCCGGTGCCTGCGCCAGCGCGTGCGGGATGGCGCGCATGCGCGCGCGGAAGTCGCCCGGGCTTTCGCCGGTGACGTCGCGGAAGGTGCGGCCGAAGCTGCCGAGGCTGTTCCAGCCCGCCTGCAGCGCGATGTCGAGGATCGGCCACGTGGTGTCGCGCAGCAGCGCGGTCGCGCGCTCGATCCGCCGGGTCAGCAGGTAGCGATGCGGCGGCACGCCGAACGCGTCCTTGAACGCGCGCGCGAAGTGCGCCGGCGACACGTGGCTCACCCGCGCCAGCCGCGCCACCGGCCAGGCCTCGTGCGCGGCGGCATCCATGCGGTCCTTCGCCCGCAGCAGGCGGCGCAGCAGGTCGGGATCCTGCCCAGCGCCGCGGCCGGGCGCGCGGCCGGTGTCCATGCGGCGATTATCCACGCGGGCGGCGCGCGCATGCACGCGGCCCCGCCCATGGCGCGCGTACACTCCGCGCCACCGCCCGGAGCACGCGCATGACCCGCCTCCTCGGCATTTCCGGCAGCCTGCGCACGGGCTCGTACAACACCGCGCTGCTGCGCGCCGCGCAGGCGCTGGCCGGCGACGGCGTGCAGTTCGAGGCCGCCACCCTGCACGGCATCCCGCTCTACGACGGCGACGTCGAGCAGCGCGACGGCCTGCCGGAGACCGTGCGCGCACTGAAGGAGCGCGTGGTCGCCAGCGACGGCGTGCTGCTGTGCACGCCCGAGTACAACAACGGCATCCCCGGCGTGTTCAAGAACGCGATCGACTGGCTGTCGCGCCCGGCCGACGACATCCCGCGCGTGTTCGGTGGCCGCGCGTTCGCGGTGATCGGCGCGTCGCCCGGCGGCTTCGGCACCATCCTGTCGCAGGCGGCGTGGCTGCCGGTGCTGCGCACGCTGGGCACGCGCCAGTGGGCCGGCGGGCGGCTGATGGTGTCGAAGGCGGGATCGGTGTTCGACGCACGCGGCGCGCTCACCGACGAGGCGACGCGCCAGCGGCTGGCGGAATTCGTGCGCGGCTTCGCGGACTTCGCGCGCCCGGGCTAGCGCCGCGCGCCGGACGCGCGTTGCGACAGCAACACCGCCAGGCCGACCAGCGCGGCGAGCAGGAACCGCCGCGGCGTTCCGCCATCGGCCAGGCGAACTGCAGCGCCCTGGCGATGCAGAAGGCGAGCGGGATGGCGACGACGGACGGCCAGCGGAACCTGGCGCTCCCCGCCAGCCTTGCCAGCAGCGCGACCGCCAGCGTGGCGGCCAGTCCGGCCGCGAAGGTCCGCGCGATCTCGGGCAGTCACGGCATGGAAGCTCCCCCTGACGACGCGTGGCGCGGCGCGCGTGCTCAGTGGCACGCCGCCGGCTGGATCGCGTCCACCAGCGTGCCGAGCGCCATCGTGCCCGCATAGCGCGAGCGCCAACCCGGCGCGCAGCGCTCCAGCAGCATCGCCTCGGCGGCGCCGAACGGGTAGACGAGCAGGCGGCCGGAGCGCGCGGGATCGAGCGTGGCCAGCGCGGACAGCACTTCGGCGCGTGCCTGTCGGCCGGAGTCGCGCACGGCCGGATCGGCGGAGTGCTCGGCGAGGGTGATGTCGGTCCAGCGCGCCACGCCTTCGTACCAGAGTTCCAGCTCGAGGTAGCGCCAGTCCTTCGCCGGCACCGACGCCTGCAGCGCTGCGCGCGCCTTCAGGTAACCCGCGACCCGCGCCGCGAGGCCGTCCGCGCCACTCCCCACCGCGTCATGCAGCGCGATCCGCGCGGCACGGAACGCTTCGCCGAAAGCGTGGTCCGCGTACGGAAACGGGTACTCCAGCATCCACATGCCGCTGGTGTCGCCGTTGGCGAGGTCGAGCGCGGCCAGTCGCGCGCCATAGTCCTCGAAGGTGCTCTGGTACTGGTGGAAGTGCTCGTGGAAGAGCGTGCGCCTCCAGTCGGCATCGCCGAGGCCGGTCGAGGCCGGCGTGCCCATCACGATGGTGGAGATGCCGTCGATGGCGGGCATCGCGGCCAGCAGGTGGGTGGGGAACACGCTGGCGCGCGCCTGCACGTCGCAGCCGGTGATGGCGTCGGCCGGTTGCGGCGAGAAGCCCTGCGCGGGCGCGCGGTGGCACAGCAGCACTTCCCGCCCGGGCAAGGTCACCAGCATGCCGAACGGCGCGGCCCCGTAGCCGGGCCACACGTCCGCGCCGATGGCCTGCGCCTCGTCGTGTGCGGCGCGGATGGCGCGCGCGAGCGCGGGATCGATCGGCGGCCCCGGCGCGTCGCCCGCCGTCGCCGCGGCCGACAGCGCCAGCACCGCGACGGACACGAGGATGCGCAGGCGCATGGCGGCTCAGGTCCCGGTGGCCGGCGCCAGCGTGCGCATGCGCCAGACCAGGCCGGCGCCGTTGACGAGATAGAACGCGACCAGCGCCGCGGCGATGCCCAGCGTCAGCGGGCTCGCGTTCTGCGGCGCCTGCGCCGCGCCGTTGGCGAACGCGCCATGGCCGAAGCGCCACGCCAGCCGCGCCAGCAGCAGCACCGACAAGGCGCCGCCGATCCACGGGTTGGGCGTGTACCAGCGGCCTTCCGGCGTGGCTTCCACCTGCGTGTGCACCACGCCGAAGACGCCGAGCGTGGCGCCGGCGGCCAGCCCGATCGCGACCGCCAGCATGACGCCCGCCACCGGCAAGGCCGTCGCCGCGAACAGCAGGCCCGCACAGGCCAGCGCGAGCAACACCAGCCGAGCCTGCACCCGGCCCGGCCGGTACGGCTGGCGGCCGAAGCTGCGGCGGATGCGGCGGTAGTAGGCGAAGGCGATCGCGACGGTGAACAACGTCGGCGACAGCAGCGACGGCGAGAGCGTGGTCATGGGCGGCCCGTGATCGATGGAATGGGAAGTGCAGGCGTGCGCCGCGTTCAGTGCGCGGTGCGCGCGGCGGCCGGGGCGCCGTCCTCTTGCAGCCGGCGCGCCGCTTGGACGTATTTCGCCGCCTTCGGATTGCCGGCGTTCCAGCGCGGCGCCTGCGCGTCGTTGGCGATCGTCCACACCGCCAGCGCCACCGTGCGGTCGATCGCGGCCATGTTGGCGTAGTCGATCTTGTCCCAGGTGTCGGCGGGACCGTGGTAATCGGGGAACTCGTAGGCGACGCTGACGGTGTGCGCCGGCACGCCGAGGTCGGCCAGCGCCTGGTTGTCGCTGGCGCCGAAATAGCGGTCGCTGTTGACCGGGTGCCTGGTGATCGCCACCCCGGTCAGCACGCCCGCCTGGCGCAGCACCGTGCCGACGTCGGAATAGTCGAAGCCGGTGACCGCGGCCGCGCGCACCTGCGGCCCTTCGCTGTCGTCGGTGCGGCCGACCTGCTCGAGGTTGATGTCGGCGACCGTCTTCGCCACCGGCACCAGCGGGTGCGCGCCGTAGTAGCGCGAGCCGACCAGGCCGTGCTCCTCGCCGAACACCGTCATGAACACGATGCTGCGCTTGGGCCGCAACTTCTGCGCGGCGAACGCGCGGGCGAGCTCGATTACCGAGACCGTGCCACTGCCGTCGTCGTTGGCCCCGTTGTAGATCGGATCGTCGCCGTCGCCCTCGCGCACGCCGACGTGGTCGTAGTGCGCGGTGACCAGCACGTAGGTGTCGCGCAGCGCCGGGTCCGAGCCGCGCAGCACGCCGGCCACGTTGCGCACCTTCAGCGGCGCGGGCGCGTCGGCGAACAGCGCGCGCTCGCGCCTGGGCGCGATCTGCCGCCAGTCGGCGGTCTGGAAATAACCATCGTCGCCCAGCGGCTCCAGCCCGGCGGCGCGGAACTGCGCGGCGATGTATTCCGCGGCGATGTCCAGCCCGCGCGACGGCGTGCCGCGGCCTTCCAGCGCATCGGAGGCGAGGAAGGACAGGTTGCCGCGCATCGAATCGGCGGAGATCGCCGCCAGCACGCCGCTGGCATCGGGCGACAGCACCGGTTCGGCCGCCTGCGCGGACAGGCCCAGCGACAACACCGCGACGCACGCGGCGCACAGGAACGACTTGCGGAAGGCCGGCATGGTGGTTTCCAGAGAGTCCCAACCGGGATTTGTACCATCGGCAGGACCCGGCTACACGCCGGCACCGCCTGGGAACCCCTGCGATCCGCGACGCCGCTGGCGCCGCCGCCCAGGCCCGTACTAGGCTTGCCGCCGTCCGCCCGTCCGGGACCTGGGGAGAAAACACATGCACCTTCGTCTGGCCAGCCGCCTTGCGCTGCTGCCGTGCCTGCTCATGCTCGGCGCCTGCGCCACCAGCCGCAGCACGCTGTCGCTGCAACTCCCCGAACAGGGGACCTACGTCACCGGCGACAAGATCGCGCAGATCGAAGCGGTCACCGACGCACGGCACTTCGAGGCGGATCCGGACGATCCGGGCACGCCTTCGCTGAAGGGCGGCGACAAGTACGCATTGGATGCCGCCGGTCGCGAAAAGGCGATTGCGCGCAAGCGCAACACCTATGGCATGGCCATTGGCGACATCCTGCTGGACGGCAGCGACACGGTGCCCTCGCTCACCCGCGAGCTCGTGGCGCAGGGCCTGCGCGAGCGCGGCTACCGCGTCCTTGCGCCCGGCGAATCCGCACCCGACGGCACGCTGCCGGTGCGGGTCAAAGTGGACGAATTCTGGGCGTGGTTCACCCCCGGCTTCTGGGCCGCGACCATCGAGGCGCGCGTGCGCACCGACATCGAGTTCCCGGGTGGCCGCAGCGCCGAGGTCATAGGTCATGGCGAAAACACGGTGCAGTCGGGCCGCGATCGCAACTGGCAGGAGGCTTACGAACGTGCCTTCGCCGACTATCGGGAGAAGTTGCGAGCCGCCTTGCAGGCTACCGGGCTCTAGCCGCCTTCGGGGCTTTGCGCGGGCCTCCCCATGCTGCGTTACGGTTACGGCGGCGGCGCCGGACCCGCGCGCTCCATGGCGATCTCCAGCACGCCGCCCGGGTTGTGGCTGCGGATGACGAAGTGGGTGGCGTCGAGCGTCACGATGTCGGTCGGATAGGCGATGCCGTCCTCGACCATCGTCAGCTGGCCGCCGGCGTAGCGCCAGCTGCCGCGAGCCGGCGTGCCGTGCGGCGCGTCGATGGCCAGCGTGCCGTCGCGCAGGAAGGTGTAGGTGGTGCCGGCTTCCACGCCCGAGCCCGGTTGCACGCGCCAGGCGGTGTCGACGAACGGCGGCGGCGTGTCGGGACTCGCCGCCGTCTTCGCCCCGGCGGAAGGCGCGACCATCGGCGCCTGCGCGGAGGGCGCGCCGGCCGGCGCTTCAGTGGGCGCAGCGGAGCGGCTGCCGTTGCAACCGCACAGCAGGACGAGCAGCGCCAATGCGGACGGGATGCGGCGCACGGCTGGCTCCTTCGCGAGGGGATCGCGATTGCAGCACGACCGTAGTGGAGCGCGCGTCGCGCCGCTCAGACGAAGGCGTACACCGTCACGAAGCCGCCGACCGCCAGCAGCACCAGCGACGCGAGGAAGGTGATGTCGATCAGGTCGGTCCAGCGCCCGAGCCGCGGCGACTGCAGGTGGCGGATCGCGAAGAAGGCCATGAAGCACACCGCCACGAAGCCGAGCGACGCGAACAGGAAGATGTCGTCCGCGACGCTGGTGACCCGGGTGCTGACGATGCGGTAGTGGGCGATGCCGACCAGCGCCAGGCTGATGCCCGCCATCGTGCCACTGGTGGACAGCAGCGACAGCAGCATCTGCAGCAGCACGCCGGGATCGCGCACGTTCTTGAGCATGGCGGTGGCCCGGAAGGCGAAAGGGACAGCGCCCCGCCACCACCGTGGCGGCGGGGCGCGCCGCGTCGTTACATCGCGCCGTGCGGCGCGCCCGCCGCGTCGGGCACCCAGGTGAAGCCGTCGCCCTGCGCCTGCACCCGGCCGAGCCCCGGGAACGGGAAGTGGCCGGCGTACAGGTGCAGCTGCTGCGTCGCCGCGCGCTGCAGCAGGGCGCGGCGGGTGGCCTTGGCCTGCGCGGCGTCGGCGTCCCAGGCCAGCGTCCAGTCGGGGCGCTGCACCGACAGCACCGGATGGTGGAACACGTCGCCGACATACAGCAGGTGCTGGTCGCCCGAGGCGATGTCGTAGCCGCTGTGGCCCGGGGTGTGGCCCGGCAGGTCCACCGCGGTGACCACGCCCGGCACCAGCACCGCGCCCGGCGGGAAGGCCTGCACCTTCGGCCCGATCGCCTGCACCAGCGCCGCCATGTCCTTGTCGTCCTGCAGCGCCTTCCATTGCGGGGCGGACACGTGGATCACCGCGTTCGGGAAGGCCAGCGCGCCGCTGGCGTCGAGCAGCCCGCCGACGTGGTCCGGATGCCCGTGCGAGATGAACACGTCGGTGACCTGCGCCGGCGCGACGCCCGCCGCCTGCAGCGACGCCGGCAGCCGGCCGGCGGTGGGGAACGACGGCCCGGCCGCACCGGTGTCGAACAGCAGCACGCGGTCGCCGCTGCGCACCAGCAGCGGCTCGATGCTCAGGTGCAATGCATCCGTCGGCAGCTGCGCGGCGGCGAGCAGCGCGTTGGTGTCGGCCAGCGGTTCGCCGATGCCGAAGGTCTTGTTGTCGTTCGGCAGGGTGATGTCGCCGTCCTTCAGCGCCACCGCGTCGAGCGCGCCGATGCGGAAGCGGTGGATGTCGGCGCTGCCCGCGTCGGCCGCGGGCGCGGAAGCGGGCGTCGCCGCGGCCGGCGGCGTAGTGGCCGCGGCATTGTCGGCAGGCTGCGGTTTCGCGCAGCCGCCGAGCACGGTGGCGGCGGACAGGCAGGCGATCAGGACGGGACGGGACGCACGGTGCATGGGGGGAACCTCGTGGTCGGATGGGACGCGATGGCTGGAAGCACGGACCCAGCCGCCGGTGGCAGGCCGGGCGCGGCCGCGAGTTTACGGCCTGGCCCAGGCCAGCACGATCTCGAACACGATCAGCAGCACGATGGCCAGTTCCAGCCACTCGGCGCGGCGGCTGGAGGCTTCCTCGTACAGCGCGCCGTAGGTGTCGCGGATCAGCGCGAGCTTGCGCGCCACCGCCGCGCTCAGCCGCGGCACGCGGAACTGCTCGAGCGCGGCGCCGTACACCCGCGCGAGGTACACGTCCTCGGTCACCTGCAGCGAGTTCTCGACCTTCTCGGTGAGCGCGGTCACTTCCGCCACCAGCCCGTGCAGCCGCCGCGCCAGCCGCACCGCGCGGCGCGAGGCGACCAGCGACAGCCCGCCGCGCGCGCCGGCGACGAGCTCGTACATGGTCGCCAGTTCGTCGTCGAGCAGCTCGTCGTAGTAGCGCATCTCCAACAGCTGCGCGTTGGCCACCTCGAGGATGCCGATCACGTCCGAGGCGCCGCGCGGCTCGTACACGAAGGCGCGGTCCCAGGTCAGCACGACCAGGTCGTCGGCGAAGTAGGAGAAGGCCTGCGACGTCAGCTCCGCGGATTCCTGCGCGGACAGCGGCCGGGTCTCGCCGGACAGCAGCGCCGCGAGGTCGGCCCGCGCGCGCACCTCCTCGCCGCCCATCGGCCGGGCGAAGCGCTGCACCGTGGCGAACAGGTAGTCCTCCTCCAGGTGCTGCGCCGCCGGCCGTCGCAGCGCCGGCCCGATCACCTCGAGCACGCCGCGCAGCGCGTCGTGCCAGAGCGCCGACCCGGACGCCGACCCGGTCGCGCGGTCGAGCGCGTTGCAGCGCGCGACGAACGCCTCCCACGCCAGCGCGCTGGCATCCACCCGCAGCGCCAGCGCGATCGCGCCGAAGTCGTAGACGCGCGCGGTCAGCTCGGCGGTGGCGGGCGCGCCGTCCAGTGTGATCGACACCGGCGGCAGGGCCAGCAGCGTCGGCGGCACCTCGAAGGCCAGATCGATCGCCGACGCCGTCGCCAGCCGCGTGCGCTGCCCTTCCCCGCCCGCGTGCGCCCGCCACAGCGACTCCGCCTGCGCGAGGTCGATGGCGTCGGCGACATCGAGCAGCCGGTGCGCGATCAGCGCGCCGGACTGGACGTGGAGTGCGTCGTCGGGCATGGGTGGCGTCCTGGCCGGTACTGCGCTTCAGCATAGGCAGCGCCCGTTGAAGCCGTGGCATAGCATCCGCCCGGGCAAGCGAAGCGCACCCGGGACCTCCACCCGCATCGCCCGGAGCCGCGCGCCTGCCCCGCCCCGCCGCCGGCCCGCCGGCCGCGCGCACGCCGCATGCGAACGGGAATGGACGCAACCGGTGAGCGCCCCACTCGGGGGCACGACGCACAGAACGGCATCATCGCCTTCGGGCCGCGCCGCCCGCGCCCCTCAGTCGACCGTGAAACCCACCTTCACGGTCACCTGCCAGTGCGCGATCTTGCCGTCCTCGACGTGGCCGCGGGTCTCCAGCACCTCGAACCAGCGGATGTCGCGCACCGTCTCCGACACCTTGCCGATGGCGACGCGGATGGCATCGTCGCTGCCGAGCGGCGACGAACCGGTCAGCTCCAAAGCCTTGTAGACATGGTGGGTCATGGCGCGCTCCTCGAAGCCGGGCACGGCCAGCCTCCTCCCGCGCGGAGGGGGCGTCAACCGGCCGTATGAACCCTGGATCCCGGTCTGGCGTTACCTGTGCCAAGCCCGCGAGCGAATGAAGCGGAGACAAGACACGCTCACCCCGTCCTGGACCTCGACCGGGGCCTACTGGCCGGTGATGTTCAGTGCTTCAGCTCGAACACCACCGCCACCCGCTCGCTGTATGTCACGGTCGGTTGCAGGTATTGCCCGGCATCGACGCGTGAGCCGGTCACCTCGATCTTGTCCAACGTCGTCGAGCCGCCGTACGACTGGGCGAGGTTCGAGTTGACGCTGTTGATGCTGTAAACCGGCCCGAGCGCCGCGCCAAACTCCTGCGCCAGTGCCGTCGCCTTGGCGCGGGCGTCGTCGGCCGCCTTGGCCCGGGCTTGCCGGCGGAGCTCCTCCGCGCGGCTGGAGACGAAGTCCACGCCGTCGATCTGGTTCATGCCCGCGGCAAGGGCAGCGTCCACCAGCGCGTTGAGCCTGCCGAGGTCATGCACCTTGAGCTTGATCTCGCGACTGGCGGCAAAACCCTCGTCGACGCGGCGATCGTCATCGCCGAAATGCCAGCGTTTTTCGAGCGACAGGTCCGAGGCCGT